>CAYGNU010000258.1:0-6587 GCA_964351175.1 uncultured Roseivirgaceae bacterium
TACCTTAAGAGTCTTGCTTTCAAAGCTGCATTTTGGGCTTTCAACAGGTTATGGCAGAACATTTTACAGTCAAGATCTTGGTGACTATGCATTGCTTCAACAACAAGATAGTACCCCATTGATTTTTGATAAAAATACAAGTATTGGCGGAGGAAACATTCCCAATGGCTATAGATATTGGTTTAATACTGTCGAGCAAAGTGATGACGTCTCTTACACAGGAAATGACTTTCTTATTAGTTCTGATTCTGCCGACCTTACTTTTAAAGCACCAGGCACAAGTATTCCGCTAACAGCTACTGTACACATTGAATTATTAGATAAGTATAAAATTGGAGGCGGTTTTCAGTTCGAATATCATAGAGTAGGCGAATTTAGATCAGCCAATTTTTCTGATACTGTTGCATCAATCTCGCCAAATTTTGGAAGTGTATTCTATAAAAGGTACTTCCTAATACTGGGTGCTAAAGTATATCGATACTATGAATACACGCTAGCTGTTGATGCTCAGATAGGTGCTTATAACCTATCAAGTAAATTTGATAAGTCTTTAATCAACAAAGGGGTCTATGTTAACCTAGGTGTAACTATAGAAAGAGAGTTGTCAGAGTATTTTACTGCTTTTGTAAGACCATCTTTCGATTATAAAAATTATACCATCAGTTTGCCAGAAAGCAGCTCCACAATAAACACATCAATGAATGCGCTTTACATTGGGCTAGGAGTAACCTACAGGATACCTGAATTACGAAAGTGCTTTTTAAAACAATGTACGACTCAAATCAACCATCAGCACGGTAATGGACTATATAGAAGTAGAATACATCCCATTTACAAAAAGCAGAATCCACACCACGGGGAGAACTATCCAAGACTTATAAAATATAAGCGCAAGAATAGAAAAAAAATGGATCCTTATTGAATTAGATAACATCAATGATATTTGATTTTTATTGCTTGAAAAGCATGCTATTTTTTTCCTTTACAAGTATCTGATTTTCAATTATTTAGCATATCATAAATAAACCTCTCAAGATTGTAGTTTTAAGAGTATGTCTCTTGACAAAATTTGCGTAAATTCGCCTGTATTTTTAATTGACAAGTATATTTAAAAAAGACAATGGCGGAAGGAGCAAACGAGAATATCATTCCAATTAATATTGAAGATGAAATGAGAGTTGCCTACATAGACTATTCTATGTCGGTAATTGTCTCAAGAGCGTTGCCTGATGTGCGAGATGGATTGAAACCAGTGCATAGAAGGATTCTTTATGGAATGTTAGACCTTGGAGTAAGTTATAATAAATCTTACAAGAAGTCGGCTAGAATAGTCGGAGAGGTGTTGGGTAAGTATCACCCACATGGTGATACAGCGGTATATGATTCAATGGTTAGAATGGCTCAGCCATGGTCACTCAGATACATGCTGGTTGACGGTCAGGGTAACTTCGGGTCTATTGACGGTGACTCTCCTGCAGCGATGCGTTATACTGAAGCAAGGCTTAAAAGAATCTCTGACGAGATGCTGGGTGATATCAATAAAGACACTGTTGATTTTCAGTCAAACTTTGATGACTCTTTGAAGGAGCCTACAGTGCTACCAGCTAAATTGCCAAACTTATTGATCAATGGAGCGTCAGGTATTGCAGTGGGTATGGCTACCAATATGCCACCTCACAACCTATCAGAAGTTGTTGATGGTATAATTGCCTATATCGATGACAATGAAATAGATATAGCCGGCTTAATGCAACATGTTACCGCTCCTGATTTTCCTACAGGCGGTATAATCTATGGTTTCCAAGGTGTGAAAGAAGCCTTTGAAACAGGTAGAGGTAGGGTATTAATGCGTGCCAAGGCTGAAATTGAAACTACAAAAACGGGTAAGGAGCAGATTATCGTTACTGAGATACCATTTATGGTTAACAAGGCCAGTATGATAGAAAAGACTGCTGCTTTAGTTAATGAAAAGAAAATTGAAGGTATTTCTGATATTCGTGATGAGTCTGATAGAGATGGTTTGCGAATAGTTTACGATATCAAGAAAGATTCAATGCCGAGCATTGTGTTAAATCACTTATATAAATATACAGCACTTCAGTCCTCTTTTGGAGTTAACAACATTGCCCTAGTTAAAGGTCGACCTATGACCTTGAACCTAAAAGACATGATCAAACACTTCGTTGATCACCGTCATGAAGTTGTTATAAGAAGGACTCAATATGAGCTCAATGAGGCTGAAAAGAGAGCACATATCTTGGAGGGTTATATAATTGCTCTTGATAACCTTGATGAAGTAATTAACTTAATAAGAAAAGCTAAAGATCCTGATACTGCAAAAGAAGGATTGATTAAGCAGTTTGAGTTATCAGAAATTCAAGCAAAGGCTATTCTTGAAATGCGTTTACAGAGGCTTACTGGTCTTGAGCGCGATAAGATCCAAAAGGAATATGAAGAAGTGATGGCTTTGATTATCCGATTGAAAGAAATACTTGGTGATGAAGCTATTAGAATGGGTATTATCAAGGATGAACTTATTGAAGTGAAGGAACGATACGGTGACGAAAGAAGAACGGAAGTTGTTCACAGTGCCGATGATATCACTTACGAAGACATGATACCTAACGATGAGATGGTGTTAACTATTTCGCATGAAGGATATATTAAAAGGTCACCTTTAACTGAGTATAGAACTCAGAGTAGAGGCGGAGTTGGATCAAAAGGAGTATCCACTAAAAGTGATGACTTTACAGAGCATTTGTTCATTGCAAAAGCGCACAATTATCTTTTGATATTTACTGAATTTGGAAAAGTGTTCTGGAAGAAAGTATATCAAATTCCAGAGGGATCTAAAACATCTAAAGGTAGGGCAATTCAAAACTTGATTAACATAGAGCCAGGTGATGTAGTAAGAGCGATAATTAATGTTGATAATCTTAATGATGAAGATTACATCAACAATAATTTTGTGATGATGTGTACTGAGAATGGTATCATCAAGAAAACTACATTAGAATCTTATTCTCGTCCGAGACAAAATGGTATCAATGCTATTACTGTAAAAGATGGAGATAGATTACTGAATGTTAGTTTAACGAATGGAACAAATCATATCGTAATAGCCAAAACAAGTGGCAAGGCAATTCACTTTAATGAATCCGATGTGCGACCGATGGGAAGAACAGCATCAGGTGTTCGTGGAGTTAGGCTTGAGGGTGAAAATGACAAAGTAATTGGCATGGTATGTATCAGCCGAGAAGACTCTAATTTACTGGTTGTATCTGAAAAAGGATATGGTAAAAGATCAGATATCGATGATTACCGAATCACAAAAAGAGGAGGTAAAGGAGTCAAGACAATCAATGTAACCGAGAAGACTGGCAAGCTTGTTGCTATTAAGGAAGTTATTGATTCAGACGATTTGATGATTATCAATAAATCAGGTATTACAATAAGATTGGCTGTTGAGAACTTACGCGTAATGGGTAGAGCTACTCAGGGAGTGAAGTTGATCAGGCTAAATGAAAATGATGAAATTTCTTCAGTCGAGAAAATAGAAGCAATTGAAGTAGAAGAGGAATTAGAACCTGGAGAGGGTACTGATGACTCAGAAAATACTGAAAACAAGAATGATAACTCTGAAAATACTGACAGTTCAGAGGATACTGAAAATTCAACAGAAAAAGAATAAATTGCACAACCTTAAATAACTTATAAACTATGAAAAGAATAATTGTACTGATGCTTGTCTTAGTGGCGGGGTACTCTTACGGACAGAAAAAGCCTAAGATTAACCAAGCAGAAAAGGCCAGAAGCGAAGGAAATTTAGGAGAAGCCAAAGATATTATGGATCAGGCTATTGAGTATGAAAAACTAATGGACGATGGGAAGACATGGTATTATCATGGTCTTGTTTATGCTTCATTAGATACTACATCTAATCCAGAGTATCAATCATTGGCTGAGAACCCTCTAAAGACTGCAATGGAGTCATTTGCAAAAGCAGATGAGTTAGGAAAAAATTCTGGTTACTATGTTTCGGATGCTATTGGTTTGCCAATAACAAAAGAACAGCAGATTGAAACTTTATGGTCTTTCTATCTGAATAAAGGAGTTGAAAACTACCAAAATGATGATAATACTGAGGCGTATAAATATTTTGAGAAAACGACTGTTGTTAAGCCACAGGATACAACAGGATATCTTTATGCAGGTTCTGTAGCTCAAGCAGGAAAAGACTACGATAAGGCATTGAAAAACTATAATCACTTGATCAATGAAATGGATTATAAAGGACGTGATACGTTCTATTCAGTAATTTATATTGAAGGTGTTATTAATGAGGATAACGTAAAGGCTCTTGAAGCTATCAGAAAGGCTAAAACAGTATTTCCGGGTGATAGAGAATTTGCAAAATCAGAAATAAGTGCATTAGTCAAACTTGGACGTCAGGAAGAAGCTCAAAAAGAGCTTGAGACAGCTATTGCTAATGAGCCTGATAATGCTAATTTGATATACACTTTAGGTGTGATGTTTGATGAAACAGGAAATGTAGAAAAGGCAAAAGAAGCTTACAAGAGAAGCTTGGAAGTTGATCCTAATTTTCTTAATGCTAGATTCAACTTGGCTGTATTGTATTATAATGAAGCTGTGGAATTAATCAAGGCGACAAATAACCTTGGAATTTCAGCGGCTGATCAGAAAAAGGCTAAAGAAATGCAAGCTAACATTGACAAAAGCTTAAGAGAGGCTATGCCGCAGTGGGAAAAAGTAAATGAACTGCAGCCTAATGATAGAACAACACTGGAAACTTTACAGTATATCTACACTCAATTGAAGATGTATGATAAAGCTGAAAAAGTAATGAACAACCTTGATGAGTTAGGTGACGAAGGCTGATCAGTGAATAACATAAATTAAAAAGGGCTCTAGTAGCCCTTTTTTTATATCTTAGAATGATAAATAAATCAATTTTAACTTATGAAACTATATCAAATCGTAACACTTACTTCGCTGATAGCCTTCTCCTGTGGGTCTGGAGAGTATAAAAATGATGCCTCAGAAAGTGAAGTACAATCAACTCAAGAGCAAAATTCAGGAATTCATAAAAGAGTTTCTTTGGAAGAGTTTAATGAAATAATTAAAGACGAAGAGGTACAATTGATTGATATCCGTACTCCTGGTGAATATGCTGGTGGGTATATTGAAGACGCTGTAAATATTGATTTTATGGCGGAAGGGTTTATTGAAAACTGTAACTCTTCTCTTGATAAAAATAAACCCATGGCCATATATTGTGCTGGAGGAGGAAGAAGCGCCAAAGCACTTACTCAATTAAAAGAGGCTGGCTTCAAGCAGGTATATGAATTGGGAGTTGGTTATAGTGGTTATAACAAATGATCTTTTAAAGTGAAGTAATCTTTACGCTTAGTTTGGATTAACTTGTCAAGGTACTGGAAGGGTATTAAAAAAGGGTTTTGCGAAGCAAAGCCCTTTTTGTTAAAATCATCTTTTTACCTAAACATAAAATTCCAATTGAAATACAGGAGAGGTCTTTTCCTGTAGAGGTTTCATGGCAAGTATTTCAAGTGTATTAAATGCTTCAATAAACTCTGTTCTAGTAATTCTTTCCTTAAACTGATTGGGTTTTATCTTATGATATTGCATGCGCCCAGATTGGTTTGCAGTAGCGCTATACACAAAAGTATAGCGCATTTTAATGGGGGAGGGGACATATCTCATAGTATTAATAATGCCCATTTATTGCTTAATAGCTGTTTTTGAATTCAGCAAACAACATTTTATTTTGTAGCTGATTGTATTGTGTTAACAGGTTATAAGCGCTTGAAGGTACGTAGTTAAACCTTTGTTTAAACTCTTCCACCTTATTGCTAAGCTCTTGTACATAGAACCTGATTTGATCTAGATTCTTACACCTTTTTGGGTTTTCAAAATTCTTCACTGTGAAGATCTGAAACTCTCTGTCTATTCTCTTTTTCTCAAACTCGCTCATAATATTGTGTATTTATGCACTATTAAAAAATGAATTATGATGTAATAATATCTATAAGTGTTAATATATGCAAATATTAAAGTGTAAAAATGCACAAATATTTTTTAAACGTATTACTAGGAGAGATGTATATTGATTATTTAAGTAGATTGTTATAACTAATTATCAATCAGTTATATATAATAATTGAGTAGAGAGTGCTTCCTTTAGTGGGTGTAATTATTTTTTTGAAGCATGTGAAAAACTTCACATTTTATCGTTTACTAATTACTAAATAAATTAGTAATACTAAAATAATTAGTAATTTAGTAAAATGGATAAACGCTCAATATTGCATCTTGATTTGGATACTTTCTTTGTGTCATGTGAGCGCTTAATTGATAGCCGACTCAATAACAAGCCTATACTTATTGGCGGTGTAACTGACCGTGGAGTGGTTGCTTCTTGCAGCTATGAAGCCCGCAAGTTTGGCGTGCATTCTGCTATGCCTATGAAGCTAGCTAAACAGCTTTGTCCGGAGGCTATACAGATTCGTGGCAATTCATTGACCTACAGCAAAAAATCTGAAGAAGTT
>CAYGNU010000259.1:0-6572 GCA_964351175.1 uncultured Roseivirgaceae bacterium
TCCTAAGTTTGAAGGCTTTGACTATGAAGTTGACTGGCCATCGGGGTTAATGTTTTATGCGCGGTATTTCGATAGGTCATTTCTGACGGGGCTTTCTAAGCAAGATTGGATAGATGCAGCGGAGGTATTAAAATCAAAAATGACTGATGAGGTCATTGAAAATGCAATTCGACAATGGCCAAAAGCAATATTCGATTTACATGGCCAGGAAATAATTGATAAACTTAAAGCGCGTAGAGAAAGGCTCGCTGAATATGCTGTAGACCACTATTTATTTCTTGCCAAAAAAGTGGATGTGGTAGGCAGTAACAAGCATGAGCATTTTCAGGTAGATAGAATGCCAAATGGAGATGTACATGTGGTAATGCGAAAAATGAATGGCGATGGTGATAAGAAGAAAGTATTGTTTGATCGGCTGTTCAAATATGATGAGACTAAGGAGATTAGGTTATATGGTTTGGGTGATAAGGACGAGTTTGAAATAGAAGGCGGAGGTAAAAAGGGAATCAAAATCAGGGTAATAGGTGGTGAAGGTAAGGATGAGCTGGATGATGATTCTAAAGTGAATGGAATTAGTAAGAAAAACATTTTTTATGACACTAAAGAAGGCAATAAATTGAAACTGAATAGTGAAAGCAAAAACAGGCTTTCAGATTCTGAAACAGTCAATAATTATGATCGAAAAGCCTTTAAATATAATGTTCTCTTGCCTTTAGTTACTGGAAGTTTTAATCCTGACGATGGGGTGTTTTTAGGTGGTGGATTTGGCTATACAAACCATGGTTTTAGAAAGGAACCTTTTAAATCAAAACACAAAATTTTGGGTAGTTATGCTTTCAATACCTCTTCCTATAATTTTAGCTATAATGGAGAATTTACAGATGTGATTGGAAAATGGAATGCCGAAATTGATGCTACTATCAATGCGCCTAATTATGTGAACAACTTCTTTGGAATGGGCAATGAAAGTGACTTTAATCAGAATATAGATGAGGTAGTTAATTTAAAGAGATCAATAAATTATTACAGGTTAAGGTTTGAAGAGTTTGCTTATGAAGTAGGCCTTTTTAGAAAATTAGGAGCACTAGCCAAGGTTGGTATAACACATGATTTCGTAACGTGGGAGCTTAATTCTGATAATAATGAAGACCGATTTATTACGGATGTGTTTTTACCGGGCTCAGGGCTTGAAAATGAGAATACATATAGTTATGCTGGCGGAGGAGTAAGATTAGATGTGGACACCAGAAAAAACACAAGTTTTCCTATATCGGGGATTTTTTGGACTAATAAGATCAACAGCCTTTATGGTTTTAATAATACCAAAGGTGATTTCCATCAATACAATACTAGTTTATCGTTATATCACAGCTTTAAATTGCCTGCAAGATTAACTTTTGCTGCAAGGGTGGGTTATGGTGTTAATCTTGGTGATTACCCATTCTTTAGAGGGCAGACATTGGGAGGTAAAGATCAGATTCGTGGTTACAGAAAGACCAGATTTTATGGAGATGAAAGCTTCTTTACAAATTTTGAATTTCGCTTGAAGTTAATGAGCTTCCGAAGTTATATATTCCCTGCTACCGCTGGAATAATGGGCTTTCATGATTATGGAAGGGTCTGGTTAGAAGGTGAAGATTCTGATAGGTGGCATCGTGGAATTGGAGGTGGCCTTTGGCTTGCTCCATTTAATTTGGCTGTTATATCAACTGAAATTGGTGTTTCGGAAGAAGAGACACTGTTTTATGTTAGACTTGGGTTTCTGTTCTAAAAACAAAAACATGCGTTTATTTCTCGAAAATAATTATATTACTGCTTAATGATTTGGCTGTTGAGAAAGAGAATACATTTTTTTATTACCCTTTTCCTAATTGGCGGCACATCTCATTTTGCTTATTCTCAATATATTGATAGTGATAGTTTAGAATCATTGTTGGCAATTGATCCTCCAGAATCAGTTAGAGTTAAATTACTTTATCAATTGAGTATGGAGAATGTAACTGTTGATCCTTACAAAGCTTTGGAATATGCAGAAGAGTCGTTAAAAATTGCTACAAAACTCGAGAGTAAACTAGATGAAGCGTATGCCTATAGAATACTTTCCTCTGTCTACTCAAGACAAAAATTTTATAGTTTATCAACTACTTTAGGTCTAAAAGCTCAAAAAATATTTGAAGAAGAAGGGGACTCACTTGGTTTAGCTAATAGTAACATCACTGCCGGTAATTTATATCGTGTTCAAAAACTTTATAAAAAATCTGCTGAATATCATAAGCTGGCTTACAATTATTTTAGAAAGCATGGTCCCACAGATAGGTTTGCCATAACATGTCTTAACTATGGAGAGGCACTATTTCATCTTGACAGCCTTGAAAAAGCGAAAAGACTACAGTATCGTTCCATACGACTGATAAGCGAGAATAATTCATTGGCGCAAACATTTAGCTATAAGTCCTTAGGGCTTATTTATAGCAAGGAAAATAATTTTGATTCAGCTGAATATTTTTTTCAATCTGCTATCCAAATTTCAAGGGAGCTAGGAGATGATTCTCAGAAGGCTTCAACAGTGGAGTCAATGTTAGAATTGGCAGAGTTGTACAAGCGTTATGGAAGAAAGGATGATCAAGTAAAACTCTTAACTGAAGCAGAGATCTACGCGGAAAAATATAATCTATCTATCGAGTTAGAAGAGATTTATTTCCAACTGGTAAAATACTATGCTGAAAACGGAAATACTGATTTGACGCATAATTATTTAGATTATTATCAAAATATTAAAGATTCACTTTTACTTGCTACTATAGCTGATAGGGAGAACTTGTTAAATGCGGTTTATAACTCCATGAAAGTTGGTGTTGAAAATCAGATTTTGGAGGAACAGCAGGAGTATTCTGAAACACTAATCAAAAAACAACAAACCTATTTAATTATAGTTGCTTTGCTTGCCATTATTTCTTTTTTCGCCCTTTTATATGCGATGGTGAGTCGAGGAAGGTTACAACATTCTTTCAAGTTGCTTAATGAACAAAAAGAGCAGATCCGAACGAAGTCAGAGGAGCTTGAAGAACTAGTTTTAACTAAGGATAAAATGTTCTCCATTATATCGCACGATCTTCGTAGCCCATTACACTCTATCATTGGCTTTTCTGAACTCATTAAAAAACATATTAATTCACTTTCTCAGGAAGAGATTTCTGAAATGATCAATCAGTTGAGTGAAAATGTGAGTGCTACTTTAAAAATGACTGAGAACTTGATCCAATGGGGAAGGTTACAAATGGAACAGAGTTCCACTAGTCCAGTGCAGTTTAATATGTCGGAAATAGTGAAGACGCTGCAAGAAGTTTTCCGACCATTGGCAGAACAGAAGGATCTTGATTTAACCATACAAGTGACAGGTAAGTGTGCTGTATACGCTGACCCTAACCATTCTGAATTGATAGTGAGGAATTTAGTCAATAATGCTATTAAATTCACGGAGGCCGGAGGAGAAATTAAGATTGTTTGTAGGGAAAATAAAGAATATACTATCATTTCAGTTGAGGATACTGGAATAGGTATTCCCAACAGTTTGATGAAGGACTTGTTCAATTTGAAGATCATTTCTTCAAGTGGTACTGCTGGTGAAAAGGGAACTGGACTTGGGCTTATGCTTTGTCAGGAATATGCGTTTCAAAATGATGGAAAAATTGAGGTGGAAAGTGAAGAAGGCAAGGGGAGTGTATTCAGACTTATCTTGCCCAATAAGCCTGCTTAAGGATTTATCATTTTAACCTATGAAAGGATTAATTTAATCAATCATGCAAATGATGGTTTTAGGTCTGTCTTTATTTTCTTTGCGCAAAATTTAAAACTGAAAGATGAGATTACCATTGATAAAGCATATTGTTGAGTTTGTAGATACACATGATGAGGATTGGGTTGTAGAGACAATAGAGCTTATGGAGCATTTAGCTGAAGCACCAGGGGTTAAAGATGAAGAGCTAGAAGTGTTAGGGGAGTTACTTTCAAATCTTTATGGAGCCCTTGAAGTAAGTAAAGAAGTTAAGAGTGGGAAAGATAAAAAAGAAGCACTTAACGGTTTTATGAAAAGGGTTATGGGGTCTATTAATTAGTTTGGATTATATGAATTAATTATACTATTTCGGGTAATGAAGTTCATTTTATTACTTTTTTCTTTTCTCGTTTATTCTCAATCAAGCGCTCAGAAGCTCACGACAACTTTTCTAGATAAAAACTTTAATGAAACATTAAGAGATTCAGCGGCATATTATCGAGTGGCATTTGTTGTTGAGGGAAATATTAAGAATGGGCCTGAGAAAGTTTATAGAATGGATGGAAGTCTCTTGTGGGAAGGAGTTTATAATAATAATAGAAGTGTTGGCCTTTTTACATATTACTACTCAAATGGTTCAAAATCAGAAGAAAAATATTACGAAAACGGCACCCCAACTCAACTAAGTAAATGGTATTTAAATGGGCTATTAATTGAAGAATCAGAATATGTTGAAAGGCAAAAGAGAATTATAAATAGTTGGGATTCATCGGGTGTAGAGGGAGTCATAGATGGTTCAGGAAGTTATAACTCCTATCATCAAGATGGCGGCATAAGTGAATTTGGAAGCTTTGTAAACTTCAATCGAGTTGGTAGATGGATTGGTTATCACGAGAATGGTAAGAACTATTATTTAGAAGAATATGCAGATGGGGAATTAATATCAGGTATTAGTTTTGATGATTTCGGTAATCGTTATGAATATGATGTAATCACCAAAAATGAAACTAACTATGAAGCATTTTATAGGGCAGTAGGACAAAAATTAAGGTATCCGGCAGAGGCTAGGAAATATGGAATCCAAGGTAAGGTTTATGTTCAATTTCTTGTTGATGTTAAAGGTTTCATTCTCCCAAGGTTGTAAAGGGAATTGGAGGAGGTTGTGATCAAGAGGTACTAAGGATTTTTAAACTTTTCGAAAAGAATAAAATTTTTGATATATTATATGAGAGAGGGCAACCTAAAGAGCAAAGAATTATTTTACCAATAACATTTAAATTAGGGTGATTAAAATTTTTGCTTTTTTGTTAATAGTTTCAGCTTCCAAAATATTTGCACAGGAAGTTACTTTGTCTAATGAAGATTATAATAAGAGTATTGAATTATATAATAAAGGACTAGCATTTTTGGATGAAATGGACTCACTCAAACAAGCTTTAGGATTGTTTCATCGTGCCATCCAATTGAATCCTTCTAATGCTGATTTTTATTATGCCAAGGCAATATCATTATCGCTATTAGAATCAAATGATTCTTCCAGAATGGCAATAGAAGAAGCAATTTCATTAGCAAATTGTGAACCTGATTACCTCCTTTTTGCAGCAAATCTTAGCTTTAAACAGTCTGAATATAATCGGGCGATTGGCTTTTATACTAGTGCTTTAGATTGTAATGCAACGAGTAATATAAGAATTGAAGTGTGGCAGTGTCATTTTAATAGAGGGAATGCTTATTTAAAGGTTCAAGAATATGCGTTGGCCATTAAAGATTTTGAAAAAGTATTGGAATACAATTCTACTTTTTCAAGAGCTTACCACAACAGAGCCATGGCAAAAAGAAGGTTGAAAGATAAGTATTCAAATTTTGAAGTCTGTCAAGATTTGAAGATGGCTATAGAATTTGGTAGTGAGATTTCATCTAAATATCTTCCTATACACTGCAAATAAATATATTAACGTTTTAGAGCTCCTTTTTCATTAAGTTAAACAAATCTATTCCCACAATTAAAGCAATGATAGGCATTACCTTTCTTCGGAACCGGGCCGGTTACAAATATTAACCCTATTAGTTGCCACCAGTTTATCTTGTTTGTTTGAGATCCAAAGTTGACATTGTTAGACCCACAATTGGGGCATTCCGTTGAACTTGACTTCTCTGGAGTTATTATATTTTCAACTTCTTCGTTAAGGATATTTTGAGCTTGTTGAAGGTCATTTTTATGAACCATAATTTCTGCTCCACCATGAGCTATTGACATGTTCCAAAGAAGGTGTGCTGAGTTGGAATTAGTAATAAAGCAAGGGATTGTATTGGCCTGTAATCTTGTTAGAACAATTTCTGCTTCATGAACATCATAAAATTTACGAAGCACTACATATTCCATAAATCTTTATTCTAATTACTTAAATCTAATTACTAAATCAAGCGTACGGATCATTCAGCCATATCCAAAATCTCTTGAATGGATTTTTTGATTTAATCTGGGTTCGTTTTTCAGGGGTAGTCTTACTAATTTCTCTTTTCTTCTTTTTCTTTTGTTTGACTCCTATCTGTTCCTGTTTAGGGTTGATGTTTTGCTCGAAGTATTTCTTTTTCTTTTCTTTTATCTCCTTTTCTCGTTTGCGCTTTTCTCTTAAGCGCTTTCGCTCCTCTTGAGCCTGCTTTTCTTCAAAAGTTAGCTCTGGCTTTCTTCTCCTGTCCTTATAATTTGATTTCTTATTTCGTGGCTGTCTTCGCTCTGGCTTTTCTTCAGATTTAACCTCGTCTTCAGTTTCCTCTTTCACCTTCGCAGGCTTTT
>CAYGNU010000260.1:0-6554 GCA_964351175.1 uncultured Roseivirgaceae bacterium
AACAGCCTTAACATACTTTTATTACTTCATTACAACACAAATTATCACATACTCCTTTTTTGCCGAATTTACCTTCTGGGAGGAGTTTCAAACGAGATTTAACTTCATTGCCGTTGACTACCTGATCTATACCTATGAAGTAGTAGAAAACATCAACGAGTCTTATCCTATTCCAGTTTTGCTAGGCATTATTTTATCTCTGGTGGCTATCTTTTTCTTCATTCTTAAAAAGATGGGGAAATTTGAAAACACCTATACTTCGAAGCTGACCAGCGTTCAGCGAATAGGCTTACTTTCATTTCTAATCGTCCCCATTCTTTACATCTCATTTGTTAAAAACAATGGCGCTGAATGGTCTAAAAATCGTATCGAAAACGAACTATCCAAAGCTGGTATTTATTCGTTTTTTGCCGCATACAGAAACAATGAGTTAAGTTATACTGAGTTTTATGATACTCAAGATCTTGAAGTAACATTCAATGAATTAAAAACGCACCTTACCTCCAAGCATGAGACTTTCGTGTCCGCTGATTTATACGACATTGAGCGTACTGTGAAGAATGATAGTGCTGAGATTAAACCTAATGTGATCTTTTTATGCCTAGAGAGTTTTAGTGCAGATTTTCTAAGTCATTTTGGTAATACACAGGATATCACACCCGGGCTGGACTCCTTATTGAACCACAGTATTTACTTTGAAAATATCTATGCAACAGGAACAAGGACGATCAGAGGAATGGAGGCCATTACGCTGTCTGTACCTCCAACGCCAGGACGAAGTATTGTGAAAAGAATCAATAATCATGGTCTTCATAACATCGGGTCTGTTTTTGAGGAAAAGGGATATTCACGCACTTTTTTCTATGGTGGTGATGGCTATTTTGACAATATGAATAATTTCTTTGGGGGCAATGGATTTGATATAGTTGATCGTGGAAGAGGTTATTTATTTGGAGACTCATTTACTGCGAAAAGAAGTAATATAGAAGATGATGAGGTAACCTTTGAAAATGCCTGGGGGGTTTGTGATGAAGATATTTATAATAGAGTAATCAAAGAAGCTGATAACAATTTTAAAGAAGGCAAACCATTCTTTGATTTTATCATGACCACTTCCAACCATAGGCCATTTACCTACCCAGAAGGTAAAATAGATATACCACCTGGCACAGGAAGGTCTGGGGCGGTTAAGTATACCGACTTTGCCATCAGAGAATTCTTGAACAAGGCCAGAACGAAACCATGGTTTGAAAACACAGTTTTTGTCATAATGGCTGACCACTGCGCTAGTAGTGCAGGAAAATGGGAGCTTAATGTGAGTAAATATCAAATACCGGCAATAATCTATAATTTGCCAAATCATAATCCCGAAAAAATCAATACGTTATGCTCGCAAATAGACCTATTCCCTACCCTATTCGGGTATTTTAACTGGAATTATGAGACCTTCTTTTTTGGCCGTGATGTCAACGAATTTTATAAAAATGATCAAAGGGCATTCATTGGTAATTACAGAAAATTAGGACTTCTTAAAGGTGACACTTTGAGTGTATTAAGCGATCAAAAACAGCATAACCTTTACTTGTGGGACAAGAAAACAAATGCACTTACCCTACAGAAGGAAGAACCCAAGAACCTTAAAGAGACTATTTCATATTATCAGTCAACAGACTATCTCTACAAACATGGCTTGATGCAGAAATAGTCTGGTAAATCAGTATCTCCAGCTTGTAACATCAGCTCCTTTTGGGGCGCTGGCCTCAATACGCTTTAGAATCTTAGGAATATACATGGTGTTATACCTCAGTCTGGAAATATGATTTGGATTCTCCTGATCGCCATTCCAGCAATGCTCTGCTCTATCTCCATAATCTACCTCACCCCCATAATATGGCTGTTCGGTAGCTTCCAAAACCTCCTCAATTAAATACACTGCATTGTTGAGGTAATAATTATCCATATCACCGCAATAGACATGGATTTTACCTTCCAATTTTGGACCTAAAGTCTCCCAATCTCTTTTAATGATATGGCTTAGATCATAGTTCTCTTTCCAATATTCAGCAACTTCTTTATTGATCTCACCAGTCTTTTTATCCCAAAGTCTTACTGGATATCCATCTTCTCCCTGCGGTGAATAAGTAGCTTCCCAAATATCAAACTGTTGCCCTGACCTACTTTTTGTACCTAAAACCAACTCCCTTAGATTCATGTCTTGGGTAGTAGCATCTACTCTTCCAAGATAGTTTCTATGCCCTGGACGAAGAGGCCTTTTAAAATCACTTGCATATTGATAAGCGTTATCTTCGCTGTAAATATCCATTGAAGTATAAGCTCTGAAATCTACTGGGTCTGGACAAGCAGCAAAACAGCCATTATATTCGTCTGGATACATCACTTGAACGGCCAAAGCCTCCCAGCCTCCTGTAGAGCCTCCATATAAAAATCGCGCCCAGCCTTCACCAATGCCCCTAAACTGTTCTTCAATATGCGGTATCAATTCATGCGTTATGGCATCACCATATGGACCTTGGCTTGCAGAATTAACGGCATAAGAATCATCATAATAAGGTGTTGGGTGCTGGATCTCGATAATAATCATTCTAGGAAAGTCTGGACCAGTCCATTTCTTATAAAAGTCATAGGCCTCTTGCTGAACTGTGATATTATAACCGGACACACCAAAACGAGCACTATAATCAGGCTCCATATTTGGATCTGGAGGAGATGTTCTGAAGCCCCCAAAATCTGAAGGAAAGTGACCATGAAATATCATCAATGGATATTTAGCTTCTGGATGTTCATCAAAACCTTCTGGCAATAAAACATGTGCACCTAGATAAGTATCCTCTCCCCAAAATTTAGAAAGCAAATCACTCTTCATCTTAATATGCTTGATGTATTTGGTATCCTCTGGTGCTTCTATTGGAGGTATAATCTGATCAAGGCTTATTTTAAAATCACCACCGTTTTCACCAATTTCAATTGGTATAGGCTTACTATAGATATTTCCAGGTTTTAAATTCCATTGCTGTCCCTCACCCATATCTGGTGGCAGCATCACCTTATGACCTGTTGATAAATTAAACTCCTTATATCTGTTCAGAATGGCCTGCACATAGTACTTACCCGCTGGTATTTCATTAAAATCCTTAAGTGGATAACCATAGGCATCCCCTTTAAACGCCAAAGCACTTTCGCCATTCCAATTCTCTACATCCAGTCCAAAACCCAATTGCGTATTGGGGCCATCTGACAATAAAAATCGAGGTTCGCGGTCATCAGTTTTTGACAGCAGGAGTATTAGTCTCCCTGTCTGCGCACCTTCTACCAGATTTTGATCAAAGGTTAATTCGAAAGATAGTCCTTGCTTAGGCACACCGGGTTTGCAGCTGTGTATTACAACAGCGAGAATAATGAGTACAAAAAGGCTTAATGATTTAATGATTGACATAGTGTTCAGGTTAAGATTGATATGAATACAAGTTAATATAAGATGTAAGTATTACAAACCTGAAATACATGAAAGGCAAATTAATTGAATACGCCACGCATCAATAAACAGATTAGACAGCTCTTTAGCCCATAGCCGTAGATTAAACGGATAATAAACGCTTACAAACGGATAAATACACTAATTAGAGCGTATTGAAGGAATTCCATTTCACAAAAACTTAGTAATTATATATCTTACAATAAAATATAACAAACACTCGGTGTGTGTTAGCCGGATGTTAGCTGTAATTCTCCAGATATCAACTTCTTCATGAACTTACACTATGAAAATTTCTCTTTTATTACTTATAGTCCCTTTCACTGTTTTATCGCAAGACTATCAGTATTGGGTTGATAGTGCCTATCATTATTATGAAGAAAAGGAATTCTTAAAATCTGTAAATGCATTTGAAAAAGCATTTGAATTTGAAGATGTAGATCCTCTTGATCAATACCAGGCAGCTTGTTCGAACGCCTTAGCCGGAAGAACTGAAAGAGCGGTGAGTTTACTCAAAGAATATTTTACAAAGTTTGATAATACGGATTTCCAATATGTCTATTACGATATAGATTTTGACCCGATAAGACAAAACGACTCGTTTAAAGCCTTTGAAGCTCAGTATAAGCCAGATTCCACGCTATTCTTTTTTGATTTAGTCAAACTTCTTCAGAGTGATGAAGAAATAGTTCGTGTCAGAGACATGGACATCTCATTGTTTTCCGACTACTATGGTGGTGATCATACTTTTGGCTTGGGAGCCTATGAAAAATCAGAACTAAAAAAACGACTACTTCTCGAAACAGGAGATTCATCCCTTGTTTTTGACAAGAAAACTTTAATGTTCTTTAATTGTAAATTCATTGTAAATGATGATATTTCTGAAATCAATTTCCTTCCATATCTAACGCTCCAATCACTTTATTTGGAAGATTGCTCTGCTACGGAGCTCCACCTAAATCAAATCACGGTCAACAGTTTGCTTTTTAACGGAAATAGGATTGATCACTTAGAGATTGACTCGCTGAATTTGAATGGGGCTTTTTCATTAATTAATGAGGGAGAATGGCTGGATATCTCCAATTCAAACTTTGTTTTTAATCCAACGCGCAAGGAAAAAGATCTGGAGACAATAAGAAGCTCCCATTCCTACTCCTATTTAGAAGTAAGTGGGTCAGACGCAACCCTAATGATATATGATAACACCTTTAAAAATCATAATGATTCAAGCGACATATTTTCGATGTACTTTGCTGCCGATCATGTCGAGTTCTACAAAAATACATTTCATGTCCCCCTTAATTTTAACGGTACGGCAGCAACTGAACTTGAATTTAGTGAAAACAAATTCAAGCACTGGTTAGATATTTCGAGTCTAAAACTACCAGAGTTCAACTGTTACTTCCCTTTTGGACAACTAGATTCAAGACTTGTTCGAATTTATTCCCATGGTAGCTATAATGCCTCAGATTGGACAATTGTAGGTAGTGAAGGAATCATTGATGACGAGGATGATTTCAATATGATCACAGACTCTTATAAGCGACTGTACAATAATTATCGAGCTCGTGGAGAATTGAAATCAGCCAACGCAAGTTATGTTGTGTTGAAAGAGCTTGAAGTGGCTCATTTGAAGGTTAAGGGCAGTCGAACTTTTGAAGAAACTATGCGTCTGAGGTTAAATCAAATAATGGGGTTCTATACTGATTATGGTACCAGTCCTGGTAAGGCTATCATAATCTCATTTTACATTATTTTGGTCTTTGCGGTATTCTACTTCTTCTTTCCATCTGAATGGGATAAGGCAACCAAGCATAAAATGATATCGGACTACAGAGATTTCATAAAGAAAAATGAGCATGGATATCAAAAACCCTTTTTTAAATTAATGAAAGGGCTATTTCTAAGTTTCATAAATGCCATAGTCCTGAGCGTCAATTCATTTGTTACCCTTGGTTTCGGGGCAATACCAACAACTGGTTTGGCTAGATACATCTGTGTTTTACAAGGTCTACTCGGTTGGTTCCTTTTAAGTTTATTTACTGTGGCATTGATTAATCAGGTTTTGTAATAGAAAATACCGCTAACAAATACTAAAATGAATATGCGAACTAAGCCGTCTGGTATGACAATGCGAAATAGAATCATCAGTGCATCTAGCAACTGGGGCGCATACTCATTTTAGTTGGGCGTTAGCTAACATTTTGATGAAAATGGAAAAACTACTCTCAAAGTATCATAAGTATCTTTTAGTTGTAGCCCTTGTACTATCATCAATAGCTATTTCAATTCGGGGAAGTGATGGCGAGGTTAAATTGGTATTGCATAACTATCCAGTTCTTATAACTCTGTTGATAACAGTAAGCTTATTCTTAATTGCCATCTACTTTCAGATTAATAAAAAGAAAATCTCAAACCTTTCAAATCAAATAAAAGAGCAGTCCAAATTTAAAGACGATGGAATAGATGCTCTCATTGACGGATTAACGGAGAGACAAAGGGAAGTGTATGCCTTGATAATTTCGGGAAAGACGAATAAAGAAATAATGACCGAGCTATTTATCGAACAAAGCACCCTGAAATCACACATAAATCAGATATACAGAAAACTTGATGTCAAGAGCAGAAGAGAGCTAAAATCAAAAATAAAGAATTGAAAATCAGTGCTACGGAATAAAATCAACCCTTTATCAACCCCTAATTATTTGTTCAAATTGATACTAATAGCAACATTTGTGCGAAATAAATTTTCACTTATAAATTAAATGTTTATGAAAAACAAGTTATTGTACTTCGCAATGTTTTTGCTAGTCCTTTGTTTACCATTCAGGGGTAATGAAGAAGGAGTTCGTTGGCTGTGGGCTGACAATATATGGATACCAACATCTTTGATTTTTATTTCACTGATGTGCATAGGGTTTTACCTGTATATAAAAGAGAGGATTAAAAAAATAAACGTTAGCTAACAACAGCTAAGAAAACATGGGGCGGAAAGTGCGAAAGGCAAGTTTTGTTATTCGTAGCTAAAATTCGTCTTGGTAGGCAGTGAAGTTCTTCGAGA
>CAYGNU010000261.1:0-6534 GCA_964351175.1 uncultured Roseivirgaceae bacterium
CACAAAGGGTTACTTTAAAACCATTAACCTCCAAAAATACCTTAAGCATGATGCCGAAATTGCTATCATCTTCTGCAATGAGAATAGTATCTTCCATAACTGTCTTTTTTTATTTGTAATCAAAAGGTAGAAAAATAGAAAAAGTACTTCCTTTTCCTAACCTACTATTTACAGTCACATTTCCATGGTGTCTTTCTACAATTTCCTTTACATAACTTAAGCCTAAGCCAAATCCTTTTACATCGTATAAATTACCTTGTGAAACACGATAGAATTTATTAAAAATTAAACTTTCATCCTTTTTATCTATTCCTTTTCCCCTGTCTGATACCTTTATACATATGCCTTTTGAGTCGCTCTCTGTAAACAAAACGATATCTACCTCCTCATTAGAATACTTTATGGCATTATCAATGAGATTTGAAATCATATTCGATAAGTGAAAAGCATCTCCTTCTACTTCTGCATGAGCTGCAGTAAGTTCACATTTTAATGAACCATTTTGCCTAATTCTTATGGAAAACGCCTCAGATAACTCACTAATCAGGGCATGAATGTTTACTTTTTCACGTTTAATAGCAAAGTTTTCTTTTTGGCTGGCTGCAATTTGCAATACTTTTTCAACCTGAGCATTTAGCCTATCGTTTTCGTCCTGAATCACCCTAGTGAATTGCTTAATCTGCTGCGGTTGATGTATAATCTCTTTGTTTTCAATATTAGCTACAGCAAAAGAAATCGTAGCAATCGGTGTTTTGAGCTCATGAGTAACATTATTAATGAAATCATTTTTCTGCTCTTCAAAGCGGCTAGATCTCACTAAAATCTTACGTGCCCATACGAAACAGAAAATTGAGACAGCAATAAGAATAAGTGCAGAGATTATCGTTGATAATATATTTGCTAATAGCTGCTTATTTTTTTCTGGGAGCACAATTCTCAGCTCTTCATTATTAGAGAAAGTATATTTGAATTTGGTTTGATTAAATACGGTACTGTCTATAGCCTTAGGCAAGTAGCTGTAGGATTGTTCAGACAAATTATAAAAGGCAATTTTTGCTGTTGTCTTAATCCCTTGTTTAGCTATTTCACTTTTTATTAGAGAATCCACAGGAAATATATCCGCCAAACTCTTTACGCTCTCGGTACAATTTTTACAATATTGTATGCTTCTAATCAAATAAAACTCTTGCAAATTTGGACGCTTCTTGATCCTGGTGCTTTCCAATTCTTCCTTAAACCTAAGAAACTGTTTTATTCTTTTTGCAGGAAGGGCTGTATCTGCCTCAAAATCTAATAAAGGGTATTTCTGAGCTGATTGCGAAACCATGAAACTAAAACTGCTATCAGTATTTACATAATAGGCATCGTAAGAGTTGGCATTATCGGGCTCAGAAGTATGGCTGTTCCAAATACTGTATTGCTGCATTGATCTTCGAACAGCTTGGGAAACATCAAAATCTAAAAGTTCCTTAGCGCGCTCATACTGCTCTTTTACAGAAAAAAGCTGAAGAACGATCATAATGAGTAAAGGAAGCAACATCAGCAGTAACAAGTACAGATAGCTGGTTTTCTTAATCATCCTCCAAATTTATAATTTACTCTAAAAGCAAAACATACTTTAAGTGAAGAATAAGGAATATTAAGGTTTTCTTAAGGTTTATCCTTCTCGGAATATCTCTTTTAAATACTTAATAAACAATCTTTTAGGTTCTGTGGTACAGTAAATATTCGATCAATTATTATAATACGCTAAGCAAATTTTAAGGGTTGCTTATGTTTTTGTTCATCAAGTTCAGTGGTGGCTTTATTTTCCTTTGTAATGTAGAATTTAGCGATTCACAAGATTTATTTAATTTCTAAAAGCAAATCAAAAAATTAAGAAGTCATGTTTAAAACCATTAAGACTATTACTTTAATATTATCGTTTTTGGTGACTACCATGGGTAGCGCACAAACCTGGAAAAAACTAAATACGGAAGCTTACCCAGGCAAGCAAGATGACATTGTTTTTGTAGATGAAACTACTGGTTGGTACGTAAATGGGTACGGTAAAATTTACAAAACCACCGATGGGGGCAATACGTGGCATATGCAAATTGAAAGGAAAGGCTCCTTTTTCAGAACTATTGCCTTTTTAGACAAGAAAGTAGGTTTTGTTGGCACCGTGGGTACAGACTATTTTCCCAACGTTACCGATACCATTCCATTGTATGAAACAAAAGATGGAGGAAAAACATGGAGTCCTGTTGTTTATGAAGGCCCTTATGTTAAAGGGTTATGTGCTATCGATGTAGTTAAAGAACAATACATTAATCATGGCAAGCTTGACTATAAGACGCACATTTTTGCCGTTGGCCGAGTGGGAAGCCCCGCCAATATCATGATATCTCGCGATGGAGGTGAATCGTGGACCTCAAACAGTATGAACGCAGATTGCAAAATGCTATTTGATATCAAAATGTTTGATAAAAATAACGGCATTGTTTGCGCTGCTACTAGCGAAGATATTAGCCAATCCAATGCTTTATTACTAAAGACCTCAGATGGTGGAAAGAGCTGGAAGAAAGTCTATCAATCTAAACGACCATACGAAACGACTTGGAAAGTTTCTTTTCCTACAGAAAAAGTCGGGTATGCCACGGTACAATCCTACAATCCTAATCCTGAAAATTCTCAACAAAGAATAGTGAAAACTACAGATGGAGGGGAAACATGGCAGGAAATGGATTTAGTAAATGATGCAAAGGCGCGAGAGTTTGGAATCGGCTTTTTAGATGAAGATCATGGCTTTGTTGGTACTTATAGTAGCGGTTATGAAACCAAAGATGGTGGTCAAAACTGGAGCCCAATTGATCTTGGTATGGCTTGTAATAAAATTAGATTTTATAAAAACTCTCAAGGAAAACATTATGGATTTGCCATTGGAGTGAGTGTATTAACCTATTAAAATGTACCAAAATGATAAGAAATTCAATCTCATTGCTATTACTTTTTAAGAGGTTATTTGCCCCAACGCAACATTAAGAAATTGAAAAAAAACTTACTACTATCAGTAATTACAAGAAATAGAAATTTAGAATTATTGACCTCAGCTCTACTCAACTACACTTAGAAACATTCAAGGGTCTAGACCTGATTTTTGAAACACTCTACGAAAACTAAATTCTGACTAAAATCTTGAAACTATGAAAAAATCCTACACTAAATACATTTATCTCTGTTTTATTCTATTGGGATTGTACCATGCTATTTTTAACAAAGACCTTATAGAAGCAGCTACTACTTTGGCCATTGGTCTCGCTTTTGACCCTTTTGATCCAGATCAAAAATGGAATGATAGACCAAAAATTCAAAAACTGGTACTAATGCTTCATTTAGCAATAGCGGCAGGACTATTAGGCTGGGGTGTTGGCTTAGGTGATAAACTATGAACAACAGCGCAAATATAAATTAAATATATAATCAAAAGAGTAAATTATTTCTAAAAAACGAGCTTTTCCAGTAGTAGAAAGGCTTAGGTAAGTATTGAAGTATCCATATTTTTCACTTAAAATTTAATTATATTAAAACTAAAGCTCAATAAAATGAAAAAATTAAGAATCATGTTGACAGTCGTGCTTGCCGTATACACTAGCACTCAAATAATTGCACAGCAAAAAATACCTATTAAAAAAGCAGATGAGTTACCAACTAGATCAGTCACCCTAGTAGGCAAAGCAACCGAAATTATAGAAGACCTTGACCAGCTAAATGAACTTGTTAGACTTTACAATACGAGACTCGAGGAAGACTTGGAGAAATATGATATTCAAGATAAAGCGACCTTAAAGGCCTATTATGGCATTTTGGCTTCTAATTATATGTTTCAAAAAAATTACACCAAAGCTTTAACCTTGGTTAACAAAATGCGTGAGCTTCAGGATAAAGAAAATGAAAAGCTCACTACTGGTCTCTATTTAAAATCTTTTAATAAGGCCTACCAAACCAATAAAAATGTACAATCGGAGGAATTTAAAAAAATCTTCAAAACGACTTATAGTAATTTTTGGCAGGAATTACCTTATGATGTGGTGAAGAATCAAGTAGAAGCGCAACGCGGGTCACTCAGTATTTTTAATCCCGCCCTTGTTACCGCTAGCCTTGATGATCAATTACAGCCATTTCTCGATAATAATAAAAATGTTGTACCAGAAGCAATAATTTCAAGCTTTGTGAATATCCGACTTCTTTTGGATGACCGCCAACACCTTATCCCTGCCATGTTGGAAGTGCTGAATGATCTGTATGAAAAAAATCATAAATCAGTGGAGAAAATAGATATATGGGCATCTCGTGATGTAAAGCTTACAAAAAAGAATGATGGTTCACCCGTGGTTGTAGCGATTTGGGATAGTGGTACGGATATCAATGTGTTTGATCAAAATCAACTCCATTTCGATCAAGCAGGTAAAAACGGGGTAGGCTATAGCCTTATTGATTATAAGCAAGACGGCTTACTACTTGATAATCCTGAGGATAAAATACAAAGCGACTTAAAAGAACTACAGACCCTCACAAAAGGATTTATGGATTTACAAGCTGGAATAGAAAGTGAAGAGGTGATGAATGTGAGACAAAAAATAACGAATTTAAAGAAAGAAGAAGCTGAAGCATTTCAAGAAGAGCTTGCCTTTTATGGCAACTATGCTCATGGAACGCATGTTGCGGGTATCGCCCTCAAGGACAATCCTTTTGCGAAATTACTGGTGGCAAGGATGGGTTTCGAATACCGTTCTTTACCCCCTGCACATACCAAATCTCAAGCAAAATTTCAAGCAAAAATGTATAGTGATGTTGTCGATTATTTCAAAGAAAATAATGTACGAGTAGTCAACATGAGCTGGCGCTATGGGGTGTCGAGCTATGAGGGAATTTTGGCACTTAACGGCATAGGTAAAAATGATGAAGACCGTAAAAAAATTGCGAGAAAACTGTTCGAAATCGAAAAGAAAGCACTGTATGAAGCGATAAAATCAGCGCCAGAAATCTTGTTTATCTGTGGATCAGGAAATGAAGCCAATGATGCAGGTTTTGTTGAATACATTCCTGCTTCCTTAGAGTTACCTAATTTAATTACAGTGGGTGCTGTGGATAATGAAGGTAAAAAAACATCCTTCACCACAGAGGGAAAGAGCGTACGCTTTTATGCCAATGGATTTGAAGTAGAGAGCTTTGTGCCTGGTGGTGCAAAGGTTAAGTTTTCTGGTACGTCAATGGCTTCTCCTAATGTAGCAAACTTAGCTGCCAAAATACTTGCTTTAGCTCCAGAACTAAGCCCTAAAGAAGTGATAAACCTAATAGAAAAAGGTTCAGATAACTTACCAGAAAACGAAGAGTTGTCCCTAATTAATCCAAAAAATACCTTAAAAATGCTTGACGGAAAAATCGGTGAAGTTTCTTCTATACGGCCACTGCTTTTACGCAAATGGAAGCCTGATGAAAAAACCGCAACACTCATGGTAGCGAATTTTTTAGAAGAAATGCATAAGCAAAACCCAGATCAAGCCCAAGCTATGAGTAATCAAAAAGCACTTCTGCAACAGCTCTTTAGCCAGACTGTTTTTGAATATAGAAATGACGGTAATCTTGTCATCAACTTACCGAACAATCCAGAACAAACAGGAAAATTTGAATTGCTTGAGGAGGAAAGCAAAATTAAGACCTTTATGAGTGGGAAAACAGAGATCGAAATTATTAAAACTCTAACTGCAAATAAATTGATTACCCTCACAGAGAAAGGTAATCAAAATGTTTACCTGGCTGTAGATTAAATAAGATTGATGTTCAATGAAGCTTTCGGAAAAGCCGCTTTTTTAAGCTCCGAAGGCTTCATTCCACATATTTGATCAGCTCACCTTCTACGAAGTTCAGTCAGAATCACCACAGTTTTGATGTTTTTCTTTGTTTTAATGAAATTTGAGAATGGAGTAAAGGGTGTGCTATCAGTTAGGAAGGCACTATCAGGAGAAGATAATTCTTTGCAAGTACGCGTTCATGGCAGTAAATGATCCTTGTTGTGGGACCATTCAAAACCTGATAAAATAGTTTTGAAGGCAGATGGCTCAGTTAAAAATATTGTTGTTTCCATTTCACAATTAGATACTGATACCATAAACCAGCAATTACCTCAAAAACATACTGATAACTTTCTCAAAGGCTTTATTCATATTTATGATGCTTTTGCTGAAAGTATCATAAATGACATAGAAGGAGAGTACCCTTCGCTTTATGACGGATAAATACCACTGGATATAAGGAGAATAAAGGCCATGGCGTTTATTTAGTTGTTATCGGTAATTATAACAAACAAAGCAAACTATAATATGAAAAATGCAATTACAATTTTATCCTTACTATTCATGACCCAAGTTTGTTGGGGTCAGACTTCGTTTTCGTTCAATGAAGGCGGAAGCACTCAAATTGATTATTTCTCATCAATACCCTATGAAAACATCAATGGTAAAATCATCCATAATGTAAATATTAAAGGCAAGA
>CAYGNU010000262.1:0-6528 GCA_964351175.1 uncultured Roseivirgaceae bacterium
ATTTGATGAAGTTATAAATCATCATTGAGTGGATTTCATGAATAGGTCTGTCACTCCCTGCATTGATAGACGTGAACAGTAACATTGAAAGAGCAAATGTTGAAATTAATTTTTTCATTTTTAATATTTTTTAATAAACTAGTTGGACAATGTATTCCACTTATCAAATGCAGTGCCAAAAAGTATATACTGTTTGAAACATGCCTAAAAGCAGTTGAAAGGCGCTTTTATTAAAAATAAAGTTTCAGAATGGGAATGATTGTCTCACGATATTTCGTGAACTCACGATATTTCGTGATTTAATTTTTTTGAATTCCAAGTTTTTTCATTCGACTTTCAAGTGTTGTAGGCTTAAGGTCAAGAATCTGGGCCGCACCGCCCGGCCCACTAATTTTCCAATTAGTATTATTCAATACTTTAAGAATGTATGCTTTTTCAATTTTCTCAAGACTTTCAAACTTGTCCGGATTGGCTGAAGAAGCTGATTTTACACTTGTTAAAAACCAGTCTCCTAATTTCAGTTGAGAAGCTGGGCTTATGATTATGGCTCGCTCGATAATATTTTCCAATTCTCGAACATTGCCTGGCCAGTTATATTTCTCTAACTGACTGATTATGCTTTGAGGGATTTTGTTAATCTGCTTTCCAAGCTTTGAATTATACTTTTGAACGAAATGATTAACAAGCAGTCTAATGTCGTCTTTTCTATCTCTAAGGGGTGGAATATTTATTGGAAATACATTTAGCCGATAATAAAGATCAGATCTAAAAGTACCTTCCTCAACACCTTTTTCTAAATTTCTGTTAGTAGCGGCAATGAGACGGACGTCAACTTTAATTGTTTTAGTGCCTCCTAGTCTTTCTATCTCACCTTCTTGTAATGCTCGCAATAACTTGGGTTGTAATTCGACAGGCATTTCACCTACCTCGTCCAAAAACAGAGTTCCTCCGCTGGCTAATTCAAACCTTCCTTGCTTCACATTTGCTGCACCTGTAAAAGCCCCTTTTTCGTGACCAAACAGTTCACTTTCAATCAATGTTGCAGGAAGTGCAGCACAATTAATTTTTATGAGAGGCTTATCTCTTCTCTCACTCAAATTGTGAATAGCCTTCGATATTACTTCCTTACCTGTACCAGTTTCACCTAAAATCAATACAGTAGAAGATGTTTTTGCTACATATTCCATTTCCAGCAGTACTTTCTTGAAGTCCTTATCCTGACTGATGATATTTTCAAAATTATTGCCAGATTCCATCTCTTCTTTTAAGTAGATATTTTCTGCTTCTAACTTATCTCTTAAGTCTTTAACTTCATCCAAAGCATCTTCCAGCTCCTGTGTCCTTTCTTTTACCTCCTGCTCAAGGTTATCATTCACCCTCTTCAAGCTCTCCTCAAATGTGACTCTCTCAATGGTATTTACAATTACTTCAGCCACTAATTTCAAAAGAACAATGTCATTAATTGACCAGTTTTTAATCTCTTCAGAATCAAAGCCAAGAAAGCCATATGTATTATTTTGGACAACCATTGGTACATTTAGTATAGACTTTATACCAAAATTTTGAAGGACATTTTTGAAAGATCCTAAATCTTCTCCTGTATCATCTATGTCTTGTACCAGCAGGAGTCTTTTATTTTCTAGCAATTCAAAGGGTCTAGGATAATCCTCCTTTAAAACAGATTGAAAATCTGACTTTAGAGATTTTATATTTGCTCGCGTCCATTCGTGAGTTGTTGATGCAGACTGCTTATTCTCACTTAGCTTAAAAATATAGCTTCTGTCTACCCTAACATACTCTCCTATCTCTTTAAGTGCCCAATTTATACTCTCAGAAAGCTTACTGGACGAAGTGTTTATAAACCTGGTTGATATTTCCGAAACAAGCCCTTCAAGTCCAACTCTCTCCTTCAATTCATCTTCAACTTTCTTTCGTTCTATTTCCAGACCCATCCGGTTAGCTCCAATTTTCAACAATGACTCTACCCATGGCTTCCTCTCCATTGGCTTATCATCTATCATGAAAAAATGTCCAATTATTCTTTTGGAGGAATCAAGGACAGGTACCGCCAAATAGCCCTCCGCATCCATCTTACTTAAAAATTTGTCCTCTGGGAATAACTTTGATATTCCTTCTCGGAAATAAGCCATTCCATCTTCAAAGACTTTTTGAACAGGAGCCCCACTTATACCGTATCTATATGGTTTCTCAAACTTATCCTTGTTCCAAAGGCTTACTACTTGTAATTCAGTTGTATTCTGATCCACTACTTGGGAAATACCAACGCATCTTACCCCTACAACAGCAGCAGTCTTTTCAATAAAGTTTGGTACAAAGTCCATTCTTGTTTTAGACAATGCTTCTTCTACAATTTGGTTTAGAATACTCTCGATATGCTTTTCATCAGATACAGGTTGAATAACGACAAGTATTCCTTGTTGATTATCTAATGACAAATAAGAAGCAGAAACCTCAGCTGCTATATTCTCTCCATTGGCATCTCTTAAAATAAACTGTTCTGATTGACCAAACCTTGTTTCTATTATTGAATCTAAAAATGAATTAATTGCCTCTTGTTGATCTGGCAACAACTGCGAAATTTTCTTTCCAGCAAAATCTAAGGCTGAAATTCCAAATAGCTGCGTGGCTTTCGGGTTTGCCTCTGCTATAGTCTGGTTTTGAGCTTCTAGTATTAAAATAGCGTCATTTGAAAAATTTAGAATATTTTGAAACTTAGTCTGACTCTCTGCTAGAGCTTGTTCTGAATGAACTTTAAATTCTTGATGACTTAACTTTTCCGTTTTATCTGCTTCAATTCTTTCAGTCACATCTAAGCTACTACCGATCATTCTTATGGCGCGACCATTATTGTCGCGCTTAATTACCATACCTCTATCCTTGAACCAACGGTACTCACCAGATTGTGTTTTCAATCTGTGCTCAGACTCGTATCTTTGAGACAAACCCTTCAGATGATCAATAAGCCGAATTTTATACTTTTGCATATCATCCGGATGGATAATATCATTCCAAATTTTAATAAAATTAATGACTTGGTTGTTGTCATAACCGAGATTTTCAGCAAACATTTTCGAAAAAAAGACTTTCCCAGAATTTATATCCCAATCCCAAACTCCTTCATTCAATATTTCTAGTCCTACCTTCCATCTTTCTTCAGTATCCAACATTTCCTGTTCCATTTTTTTCCTGGCGGCCACGTCAGTAATAAAGGAGCAAGCGTAATTTTTGTCTTCAAATTGAATCAGATTGGATACTATTTCGACTTCTATTTCTCTTCCATCTTTTGTCAATTGCGTAGATTCAAAAACCATTTTCTTCTCTTCCAATAACTTAGAAAAGTGTTGCCTAAAACTCTTAATTGAAAATTCTGGATTAATATCTGGAACCTTAGAACCTATTAATTCTGACTTATCATAAGAAAGCATTTGGCATGCCGCTTCATTGGCATTTGCGATTATGCCATTATCATTAACCCAATAAATAGCCATAGGGGCCTTCTCTACACTAAAATTTGCAAGGCTTTCGATATTTTCATTTGCTATATCCATTGAAGTCAGAACAGTCAGTAATAAATTTAAAGGATAAAATATGAACTATCTAGTATATTAAAATATCAATTATACTAAACAAAAAAAGGTCGACAAATGCCGACCTTTCAATTGAAAATATCTTTTTCTAATTATATCAATATTGCCATTGCTGAAAGCTGACTAGACGTCTTCAAACTTGCTTTATCCATGGCCGCTTGATTCAGTTCAAACTTTAAACGTCCATCTAAGACTTTAAAATTTATACAACTTCCCTTCTCACCTAACCCTCTTCTATTTGATACCGTTAGCGTAGGCCCTGCTCCTAATTTGGCTAAGACTTCATCAAATTGATTGCTAGCACCTGAGCCTACATATAATAATTGGCAATCTGACATTTCGGCAGCAGAGTTAAAACTCTTAATAATAAACTTCTTTCCTCCCCTTTCTTTGTTACCGTACCAAGTATTCAAGGTATTAAATACGTCATCATCCTTTAATACTCCAATCACAAAATCTCCGGAGTTCTTATCACCCGGCCATTGGATATATTTTAAGAAGTTATAAATCATCATTGCATGTAACTCATGCTCTGGACGATCTTGAGCTATTGTATTACTGAATGAAAAAAGTGAGCAAAAACTCAATAAAAAAATTGTTCTGATGGTTTTCATAACTAATAGACTTAAACAATAATTGATTACAAAAGTACGAAAGACAAGTATTAATAGAAACATTCTTACAGTCTCAAACTGCTGAATGTAAGTTAATTACAAAAATAACTCCGTACGATTACTTTAGATAACTAAAATCATGCCCATTTTTAAGAGCTAATAGAAACGAATGAATTAGTTTTATAACATTATCAACATCTGATTTGTGTACTGTTTCTACTGTGGTATGCATGTATTTCAAAGGTAGACTGATTAAAGCAGATGCAACACCTTGATTTGAGTATGCAAAAGCATCAGTATCTGTGCCTGTGGCTCTAGAAGCGGCCGCCCTTTGAAATGGAATCTTGTTTTTCTCTGCTACTTCAATAATCATATCCAAGACATTGTTATGCACTGCCGGCCCGTAAGTCAACACAGGACCATTACCTGCTTTTTGATAACCACTTTCTATTTTATTGTACATAGGCGAAGTTGTATCGTGACATACGTCAGTGACAATAGCCAAATTAGGCTTAATTCTCTCCGCAATCATTTCAGCACCTCTTAAGCCTACTTCTTCCTGCACCGCATTTACAATATATAGTCCAAAGTCTAGGGTCTGCTTGTTTTCTTTGAGCAGTCTAGCCACTTCAGCTATCATAAATCCACCAATTCGGTTATCAAGTGCTCTTCCCGATAAAAAATTCTTATTTAAATCAATAAGCTCGTCATCAAATGTCATTACACAACCAACATGAATACCCAATCCCTCAACTTCTTTTTTAGAGCCACATCCTACATCCACGAAAATATTCTTAAGAGAAGGCTGCTCTTCGGTCTTGTCATTTCTAACATGTATGGCAGGCCAGCCAAATACACCTTTAACAATACCTTTTTTAGTATATATATTTACCCTTTTTGATGGCGCAATCTGATGATCTGATCCTCCATTTCTTCTTACGTAGATATAACCCTCTTCCGTTATATAATTGACAAACCATGATATTTCATCTGCATGAGCCTCTATTACGACTTTATATTTTGCATCAGGGTTAATTACGCCAACAGCTGTACCATATGTATCGGTAAATTGGTTGTCAATATATGGTTTTACATACTCTAGCCATATTTGCTGACCAGACTTCTCGAAACCTGTTGGAGAAGAATTATTTAAATACTTATCCAAAAATGCTCTACTCTTCTTATCCATAATTTTATTTTGATCTGGTTAGGCTTCCATCTAAGAGAATTTACTTTTCAATTATATAGAGCCCAACAACAATCCCTATTTAATAATTATAATGGAATATTACCGTGTTTCTTTTTAGGTAATGTTGCCACTTTATTCTCAAGCATCTTAAATGCTTTTATTAATTTTGCTCTTGTATCTTCTGGCATAATAACCTCATCAATATATCCTCTATGAGCTGCTCGGTAAGGGTTAGCAAACTTATCAGTATATTCATCAACCTTTTCTTGCAACTTAGCTTCTGAGTCTTGAGCTTCAGAAATTTCCTTTTTAAATATGATTTCAGAAGCGCCCTTTGCACCCATAACCGCTATCTCAGCAGTTGGCCATGCGTAGTTCATATCCGCACCAATATGCTTTGAATTCATCACATCATAAGCACCACCATATGCCTTCCTAGTAATTACAGTAATTCTTGGCACTGTAGCTTCACTAAATGCATAAAGTAGCTTGGCTCCATTGGTAATAATTGCATTCCACTCCTGATCAGTACCAGGTAAAAATCCTGGGACATCTTCTAAAACCAAAAGAGGTATATTAAAACAATCACAGAATCTCACAAATCTAGCCCCTTTAGTACTAGCGTCTATATCCAATACTCCTGCAAGAGATGCAGGTTGGTTACCAACAATACCAATGCTTCGTCCTCCAATTCTTGCAAAACCTACTACTATATTATCTGCAAAATTCTTATGGACTTCCATAAAGGTATCAGCATCAACAACACCATCAATAACTTCTCTTATATCATAAGGTTGATTTGGATTATCAGGAATAATATCATTAAGAGATAGTACCTTTTCATCATCGTTTGGCTCATACTCTTTAATTGGAGCATCCTCCTCGCAATTTTGAGGCATGTAGCTCAATAATGCTTTAATATTATTAATACACTCAACTTCATTAGCACAAGAAAAATGGGTTACGCCACTTTTAGTACTGTGTGTACTAGCACCACCAAGTTCTTCTGCGGTAACATTTTCTTGTGTCACAGTTTTAACAACATTCGGACCCGTTACAAACATATAAGACGTGTTCTCAACCATTAAAATAAAATCTGTAATGGCTGGCGAATAAA
>CAYGNU010000263.1:0-6528 GCA_964351175.1 uncultured Roseivirgaceae bacterium
GATTTAAGACATCAATGGGAACAATATTTTGACTCTTTTGAAGAAAAGAACTTTTTTGATTGTAACTACTCCAAATTTTAAAATAATAAAGCTTACTCCCTAACTTATAGCCAGCCAGCGAAGCAAAAAATAAAGTATCGGCTGTATTTCTATATTTTTTATCTTTATGTTGAAATGTTTTAAATGGAGTTCCAGTTGAACCACTTGTAACTACTGCAATTCTATCTTTTTGCAAAAATTTATTTGAAAGAAATTCTTTCATTTTCTGCCTAATTATATTTTTATCAACAATAGGGAAAGACATAATCCCATTATTATAATTGAATTGAGAATAAAATGTAGTTGTAGAAATGGCATATTTAAGAATATCCTGCAACCTATGCTCTAGAATTAAATCTGTTTGTCGTTTTTCTCCATTTATTATTACTTCTTCGATATCTAAGAAATGCCTTCTGACAGGAAATCCCTTTAAAGCATCTATGGTCCAAAATAAATAGTTTCTAAGCCTCTCACCTATTTGCATATAATCATAACTTAGTTGTCTTAGCAATTAAATTTCCTAATTCGTTAGTTGCCATAAATTCAACTTCAGGCCATTGTTTTACAATTGATTGCAACAATCTTTTGAGCTCTTTTAAACCAGTGGAACGGACTTTCGAATCTATTTTACCACAAAAATTTACTCGGTGAGAACTTATATTAGCTGGTTTATTCCATTTAAAGGCTATTTCAATTTCTGCCATACATCTATCTACCCAATCAATTCTTTTGTCTAACAATGGTTCAAATACTGCATTTCTTTGTAAGAAAAACTGACCCGCAGATGTTGAACTTCCTAAAATATTAATTCTCTTTTTGTAAATTCCATGACCTTGATGTTCATTTTTTAGAAGTGGTGTATCAATGTATTTTATGCCATAGTTTAACAAATTTTCTTCCAAATAGCGGTGGGCAGGAGCACCAGGCGCAGTAAAGGCAGACGCGCGGTATCCAAATACCTTTTCAAATACATTTGCACCGTCTTGCGCAATATTTATTAGCTCCTTTTGCTCATCCATTGTGTCAAAAGAAAATGATTCTACATAGCTGATATATGCTAGCCTGGTGAAATCCAAACCTGCCCAAGAACGCTCTTCTAAGCATGCTCTTACCAATGGATTATTTTCTCTCAACCAAGTTTTTAGAAGCTTAATATTGACATGTTCTCTACCATGAAATTGAGGCAGAAAAATTTTATTATTCATTCCTTGTTGCCAAAGGCTCCATGAGTTCTCATGACCAGGAATTGATTTGAAAGTCTCTGTCAATAATTGATAATGATATGTTTCGCCATTAGAATCCATCATGGCTTCAAAATCAATATTGGCAGGTAGCGTATATGGTGTGAAAATAGCTGGATGTTGATGTTTATCTTTTACTGATTGTAATACATCAAAAAGCAATTCTAAATCTTCAGCAGTTTCTAGGGTGTCATATTGGTCAAAGCGATTTTTATCCAGATTTAATCCCACTTTTTTCAATCGCTCGCGAGCCTTACGAGAAGCAATGCGAACATTACCATAATCATCCACAGAAAATACCACTATTTTACGAGAACTTGTCCAACCCAATGAATTTTTAATATTGCAACTAAGCCTATGTTTAAGCGAAATATTCATTTTTTTGATAAATAATAATTATACTCGGCTAATAAGCCATGCCATACTACTTCTCTAGAAAAAAGTGATTGGATTCTTATTCTGCCTCGTTTCCCCATTTCTTTAAGTTTATGTTCCTCCAGAAGAAGGTTTTTCATGCTTGTCTTTAATGCCTCAATATTTTTTGGGGGAATCAAAAACCCTGTAGTGCCATTTTCAACAATTTCATTGCATCCATTAATATCAGTAGCGATAATAGCTAATTCCATAGCACTTGCTTCCAACAAGGTATTAGGAAAGCCTTCTCTATATGTTGGAAAAACAAAAGCATTACTTAATGCATAGTAAGGTCGAACGTCATCAAAACGACCTGGAGTGAGAATAAATGGATTTTCATCTATACTTTTTCTAAGGGCTTCTGGCAAGACACCATAACTTTTCTCATATGGACCTATTAGCAATAATTTAAGAGGTCTATTACTCTCCTCCAAAAGTGAGTTAAAAGCTTCTACCAATTCCCCAATTCCTTTTTCTATGGCAAGTCTACCAACAAAAAGAAAAACGAAATCTTGATTATCTATCCCTAAATTATTACAGTTCCTCTCCGATTCCTCCTCTATGTTTTCACTATAATTTGGTGAAAAAAAGTCAATATTGATACCATTGGAACTACCATTGGCAATTACTTTTAGTTTTGACTCAGGACAAAGGCCATTCTCAATAATTACATCCAATAGACCAAATGAATTTGGATAGATTTTATGCGCATTTTGATAGGTTAATTTCTCTGCCCATTCTAATATCTTTCTTTTTATGCCTTTTGCCTCCACCAATGGCATTCCTCCTACCGTATGCAACCTAATAGGCACACTAGCCAACCTTGCGGCTACCATTCCTAGCAAACCTGCTTTTGGTGTATGTGTATGTACGATAGCTGGTTTTATTTGTCTAAACAAATGAAAGAGTTGCCAAAGCGCTTTTAAATCTTTTAGTAAAGCTATAGTTCTGGCCATTTCAATGTCATACATTTTAACCCCTTCACGGTCTTTAATCGCAGGAAAGTGCTTAGCGTCTCTCCCAGTCACCCCTATTACCTCAAAATACTGATTCATAAAGGCTAGTTGGCCTTTATGAATTATATTCATGCTAATAGGAACGGTGGTAAGGCGAACTATTTTAGACTTTACCATTTTGAGAAATTTCTATTTTAAAAATTTCTTCTAAGATTTTCTCAAATCGATTTTTACTTTTACCCAATACTTCGGACTTCCACATGCCTGATGGAATACCAAAACCTCGCTTACCGCGATTTAAAATATTTTTCGGAATCAGATCATCAAAAGCAGCTTTTAATATCCCTTTCTTTCCATATTGTTGAAAACGAACCTTTTCTGAAAGACTGAATGCAAATTCCACTAGATCAGTTGAGAGTAGTGGGACCCTACATTCTAGCGCTACTGCCATACTTACTCGGTCTACTTTTGTTAATATATCATCTGGAAGGTAAGTATAAAAATCTAGCACCTGAAGACGCGTATAAACTGGTAATTCCATTTTATAAAATTTTCTAAAGTACCAATAATCGTCATAGTCATTAGGTATATTTAAAATGGCTCGATACTTTTTTTTTTCTTCATGTATGAGTCCACCCTTGAGTTTAGTAAATAACTCTAAATCATCAAGAAAGAATAGTGGAATGTATTTATTTAAAACACGAATGCCTGATTTTGATGTCAAAAATTTAAAGTAGGGCTTAAGGAAAAGAAAATGATTTAAGTTAAACTTTTTGATAAAACTAAACCGTGAATACCATTTATACCCTCCAAATAATTCATCTCCACCATCACCTGTATGTGCAACAGTTACTTTTTCACGAGCGTGTGCCGACACCATAAATGAAGGGAAGCACGATAGATCTGCAAAAGGCTCATCATACCACTCACCAAGTTTTGAAAACAAGCCTCTAATGGTTTCCCCATCAACTATTTTTTGGTGATGATTAGTTTTAAACTTTTTAGCAACTTGCTGAGCAAAAGGTGTTTCATCTTGCTTTTTATCATTAAATCCAATACTAAAAGTTTCCATTTTATTGGTCACAAATGATGATGCTGCGACCACGGTGCTAGAGTCTACACCGCCACTCAAAAAAAATCCGACAGGTACATCAGCCACCATCTGTTCTGCTACGGATTGAATAATTTTATCCCTTAAGGTTATTTTTGCAAAAGACTTGTCTTTAATACAATCATCTATTATTAAAGACCAGTATCTTTTTTTAATAAACGATTGTGAATCGATATCTATTTCTGCATAATGGGCAGGTTCAAGTTTAAAGCATTGTTGATAAAGCGTTTTAGGAGTAGGTATATATTGGTAGGTCATAAAATCATATAAAGCAGTATTATCTATACTCAAATTAGTGTTATGAAAAGAAACTATTGCTTTAAGTTCTGAGGCCCACATCCAGTTACTATTTAAACTACAATAATAAAGTGGTTTTATGCCCACACGGTCACGTACAAGAAATACCTTTTTCAAGTTTCGATCATATATTGATATGGCATACATTCCATCTATTTTAGAAATCAATTTTTCAAGTCCCCATTGTTGATAGCCATGTAAAATCACTTCAGAGTCAGATTGACCTTTAAATAGATGAAAACCAAGCTCTTCTCTTATCTTTTTAAAATTATAGATTTCACCATTAACAGTTATAATTATAGATTTATCGTCACTTATCATTGGCTGTGCGCCTTGCTCACTTAAATCAATTATACTCAGACGCTGATGACCCATGTATACCTTTTGATCTGAAAAATCTTTCCATTGGTCTGGTCCTCTATGTGTAAGACTATGAAGGGCCTGCCTTGCTTTTTCAAGTTCACCCTTATTATAATTTATATATCCAAAAATACCACACATAAATTAGTTTTTAAGTTGTAGGATATCTTGAATTAATCTTTTTGCCATTGTATCATATTCTCGATGCTTTAAAATATATTCGCGCCCATTTTTAGCTGATTTATTTGAATTATCAAGATTGTTCATTCCACGGTGGATTGCTTCAACTATTTTATCTGGGTCAAAATCTACCAACTCGCCTGAAGGAGCATTTTTTAAAATATTTTCCTGATCCACAATACCCTTTGATGCAATTACAAAGCAGCCTGCCGCTAAATATTCCATCAATTTAGTAGGTGAAATTTGCTTAAATAGGCCATGTGAAGGTATCATAGACAAACCAATTTTGGCGTTTGCTAGTTGCTGAAGAGCCTCTTTTCGAGAAAGCTTTCCAATGAACTGAATAGGGTGAGGCATATCAATATTTTTGGCATAATTCTCAAGCATTTGATCATCCTCCTGGTTATGCGACCCCCCTAAAAACACAACATTTATAGATCCATATTTTTGTTGATAACTATTTATTGCATCTACCACGATATTTAATTGCCTGGACTTAGCAAATGTTCCAATATAAATCAAGTCTACATCCCTTTCTTCTAGCGACTTTGACTCTCTAAAATCCGCTTCATGTACACCCAATGGATATACCCTTAACTTTTGAGTATGGGCTGGCCATTCCTTAATTAAAAACCTCTTCATTTCGTCACTAATAACGCAAATCATATCAGTGGCTTTTAAAAAAAGTATTCGAATTTGCTTATCTCCAAAAGACTTAATTCGGAAGAGGAAACTACTCTGTAAACTACTCGAATAGGCATGTAGGTGTGATACCTGATGAACATGAATTAATTGAGGTAAGCGCAATTTTGCCAGCCAGCCAATAATTAAATAAACGGGGTCATTTCTAGTAAAAAGGACAGAAGGCTTACTTTTGAAAACAGCTAGAGCAAAAGAAATCAGCTTGTGTAATTTCCGGAGAATAAAATTGCTATACATCCCTTTTATAAAAACATATTTTACTTGTGGTTTTTGAGGTATGTTTTCATTTCTGAATCCTATAAAAGTTACATTTACATCATGCTTTAATAAGCAGTTTTCAAAAATCCCCTGAATAAAGGAGTGATCTGTAGGAATATCTTTATCAATTAAGACAGCAATGTGAATTTTAGTATTATGCTTCATTTAAGAACGAATAAAATCAAGAAACTTTCTTGCAATATTACTTTCATTTAATTCTTGCCTAATTTTAAATGCCGTTTTACCAAAGTTATCTCGGAGTGTTTTATTTTCAATTAACAAATCGATTGCGTTCGCCATTGCCGCTAAATTACCATCCTCTACCAATATTCCATTCTCACCATTTCGGATAATTTCATTTGGGCCTGCTATGAAGTTAAAACTAATACAAGGTAAAGACATGGCCATAGCTTCACATAATGCATTTGGAAAGCCTTCACTTCGTGATGGAATTACAAAAATACCTGCTTTTGCATAAAGGGCATCCATTTCTGTAACTTTTCCGATAAAATCTATTCGTTGAGAAAGTTTTAAATTTTCGACTTGCTTAAACAATGGTTCAGACCCAACCAATGGTCCTGCAAAAATAAGTTTCCAGTTTTGATTTTTTATTAGGGCGAAGCTTTCAATTAACCTGTCAAAGCCTTTAAGTGGATCGCTAAGACGACCAACGGCTAATATTGTATTTGTTCTTTCGTCTTCTAAATTCACAGCAGTCATTGAGCGCAAAGCATTGGGAATAACTCCAATTTTCACCTTAGAACCATAATAGGCTTTTTGATATTTAGCAGCAACTTTCGTTTGAGCCACAACACCCTTGGGGGGGGAAAGCATAAATATAAATTTCATTAAAATATTTAATGAACTCTTCCATTTATAAAATGGGCTCGACCTTTCTGAAATGTAAACCGGTATTTTAATACCAACTAATGAGAGTAATGTAAGTGCGTCATATAGCTTATTATAAGCG
>CAYGNU010000264.1:0-6522 GCA_964351175.1 uncultured Roseivirgaceae bacterium
TGCGTTACTTTGAACTGCTTTCCGGCTATGTCAACTATTGCGTACATTTAACTTATTTTTTAAAAATAGGACTGCAAAGATAACTCAATATTATAATTTATCAAATCTAATGCTATAAAATAGTTGATCTCTACTTTCACCCCGATAATTGCTTGCATTTTGCCAGTTTTAAATCAATTGCTTGCTTCGCTTGTACATTTTGCTTGCTTTGCTTGTTTTAATAATTTACCTTAGCTAATAATACAAAATTACGCACTAATAAGCCTGTATGAAGTTTAATGTTCCTGAAAAGTATGCCGACCTATACATAAAGGCGCTAACCGAGAGAAAAGCCCAATTGGAGAATAGAATCGAGGATTTTAAGCGCGAAATCCTTGAAATAGAAAATCATGTAAGTAATCTTACCAGTATGCCTATTTTCAGCGAAAATCATGACTATTCTGAGTTTGATAAAAAGAATTTTGCATACAGTAAAAACTGGCCCTGGACCCGAAAAATCGCTTATTATCAAGATTTTATCGGCAAACTAATAACTTCTAATGAAGCCGTAGAGTACATCATCGAAAATGAACCCGATCTTGATAAAATGAAGGTAAGAAGCTCTGTTTCTGCTGCTTTATCCAACGGAACACGTTCAGGAAAATATACCAAATACGATGACCCCACTAGCGCCTCTACTTATTATGCCCCTTCTGAATGGTATGACAAAACCGGCAATCCCTTAATTGAATACCTCCCTCAAGATCTCAAAAACAGACTGTTTAAGCAAGTCAATTAATGTAAGATTCTATCCACACACCGGTGTTGATATTGCTTGCCTGTGTGGAAAACTTTTCAATAAATTTTTATCTGCATTTACGGCCATTTTAGGGCTAAGTCATGATTAAAATTTAGTACATAATTTTCTGATATACAAGTATTTATGTATAATTAGGCCTTGCTCCTTTACCTGCTTACTCCTACTTTGATTTTATGGGTGGTTTGACAATATTTGTACACTGTATTGATGGTATTTGTGCTATCAATGCTGACTCACAGTCCCTTGTAACTTTTTGAGTCAATTTCAACAAAAACAATAGAGTCCGCATATCGCATTAAAAATGCATCTGTACTCTTAATTAAATTTTAAAGTAATAACCTGAGAGAGAAATGAGTGAAACAATTGTTGGTACAGAACCTATTTTACAAGAAAATAATAGTCGATTTGTATTATTCCCAATTAAACATGATGATATATGGGAGTATTATAAAAAAGCCGAAGCTAGTTTTTGGACTGCTGAAGAAATAGATCTTGGACAAGATCTTAAAGACTGGGAAAATCTGACCGACAATGAGCGCCATTTTATATCTCATGTTCTAGCTTTCTTCGCAGCCAGCGATGGTATAGTTAACGAAAACCTTGCTGAGCATTTTGTTTCGGAGGTACAATACACGGAGGCTAAATTTTTCTATGGCTTTCAGATTGCCATGGAAAACATCCATTCTGAGACTTATTCATTATTGATTGATACTTACGTAAAAGACAACGTGCAGAAAGACAAACTTTTCAACGCCATTGAAACAATGGAATGCGTGAAGAGAAAAGCTGACTGGGCACTACGATGGATCGATGAGGGAAATTTTCAAGAAAGATTAATTGCTTTTGCTGCTGTTGAAGGAATATTCTTCTCTGGTAGCTTCTGCTCTATCTTCTGGTTGAAGAAAAGAGGCTTGATGCCTGGATTGAGCTTCTCGAATGAGTTGATATCAAGAGATGAAGGATTACATTGTGATTTTGCTTGTTTGTTATACAACAATCATGTTGAAAACAAGCTTCCTGAGCAGACAATTATAGACATGATTGAAGATGCCGTGTCTATAGAAAAAGATTTTGTTACTGATGCTCTGCCTGTCAACCTTATTGGTATGAATGCAGATTTGATGTGTGAATATATTGAGTTTGTAGCGGACAGATTATTAAATGAATTGATTGGCAGGAAAATCTACGGAGCTTCTAACCCATTCGATTTCATGGAAATGATTTCGCTACAAGGCAAAACCAACTTTTTTGAGAAGAGAGTAGGTGATTATCAGAAAGCCGGAGTGATGAAAGGTAGTGATGATAATAGCCCTAAATTCTCTTTAGATGAAGATTTTTAATTTTTTAAACTTTTTTGATAACCTCCAAATCACCCCATTATGTTAGTAGTTAAAAGAGACGGAAGAAGGGAGTCCGTTAAGTTCGATAAAATCACCTCCCGAATAGACAAATTATGCTATGGCCTTGATATGAACTATATCGAGCCTATAGATATTGCAAAAAAGGTAATTAATGGTATTTATGATGGTGTAACCACGGTAGAGTTAGATAACCTGGCAGCTGAAACCACAGCGTCAATGACTACCAAGCACCCGGATTTTGCCAAGCTTGCTGCAAGAATCGCTATTTCAAATCTTCATAAGGTTACAAGTAAGTCTTTCAGCAATACGATGAAAAGGCTTTACACTTATGTGGATCCTAAAACAGGAGAAAACGCACCGCTTATTTCTACGGAGGTATATGGGGTTATCAAGAAAAACGCTGCGTTATTAGATTCTTCTATCATCTACGATAGAGATTTTAGCTACGATTACTTTGGGTTTAAAACATTAGAAAGATCTTACCTGATGAAGGCTGACGGTAAGATTGTGGAAAGACCACAACACCTATTAATGCGTGTAGCTGTTGGTATCCATCAAGATGATATGGAAGCAGCCATAGAAACTTACAATCTTCTTTCTGAGAAGTGGTTCACACATGCTACTCCAACATTATTTAATGCAGGTACACCAAAACCACAACTATCTTCTTGCTTCTTATTGACCATGCAAGATGACAGTATTGATGGTATCTATGACACATTAAAACAATGTGCCAAAATCTCTCAATCTGCTGGTGGTATTGGACTAAGCATTCACAATGTGAGAGCTACTGGTTCATATATCAAAGGAACAGGTGGTGTTTCTAACGGCATTGTACCGATGCTTAGAAACTTTGACATGACCGCTCGTTACGTTGACCAAGGTGGTGGTAAAAGAAAAGGTAGTTTCGCTATTTACTTAGAGCCTTGGCATGCTGATATCTTCCAATTTCTTGATTTGAAGAAAAATCACGGTAAAGAGGAGCTGAGAGCTAGAGATTTATTCTATGCCATGTGGATTTCTGATCTTTTTATGAAGCGTGTAGAAAATAATGAAATGTGGTCATTATTCTGTCCAAATGAGTGCCCAGGCTTAGCAGACACTTATGGTGATGAGTTTGAAAAATTATACGCTAAGTATGAGAACGAAGGTAAGTATAGAAAGCAGGTAAAAGCACAAGACCTTTGGTTCGAAATATTAGAAGCACAAATAGAAACAGGCACGCCTTACATCTTATACAAAGATGCGGCTAACAAGAAGTCTAACCAGAAGAACTTAGGTACTATCAAGTCTAGTAACTTGTGTACTGAGATCATGGAGTACACTTCTAAAGATGAGGTGGCAGTTTGTAACCTTGCATCTATCGCATTGCCAATGTTTGTAACTGAAGAAGGTGTATTTGACCATCAGAAGTTGCATGACATTACTAAAGTCATCACTAAAAACCTTAACAAGGTTATTGATATCAACTACTACCCAGTAGAAGAAGCTAGAAGATCAAACATGCGCCATAGACCTATAGGTATAGGTGTACAAGGATTGGCTGATGCTTTCTTGTTATTGAAAATGCCATTTGAATCTCAAGAAGCAAGAGCATTAAATACAGATATTCACGAGACCATCTATCATGCAGCCATGGAAGCTTCTATGGAATTAGCAACTAGAGATGGTGCTTATGAGACTTTCAAAGGATCTCCAGTGTCTAAAGGTATCTTCCAGTTTGACATGTGGGGTGTAACGCCTAAGTCAGGCCGTTGGGATTGGGATAGCTTGAAGAAAGATGTGAAGAAAAATGGTGTGAGAAACTCACTGCTATTGGCACCTATGCCAACAGCTTCTACTTCTCAGATATTGGGTAACAATGAGTGCTTTGAGCCTTACACTTCGAACATCTATACAAGAAGAACATTATCTGGTGAGTTCATTATTGCTAACAAGCATTTGATGCGTGACTTGATCCAGCTAGGATTATGGAACGAGACCATGAAGAACAAGCTTATCGAGGCGAATGGTTCTGTTCAAAACATCCCTGAGATTCCTCAGAACATCAAAGACCTTTATAAAACCGTTTGGGAGATTTCTCAAAAAGCTATTATTGATATGTCTGCCGATAGAGGTGCTTATATCTGCCAAAGCCAAAGCTTGAACATCCACATTCAAGATCCTAACTTCGGTAAGTTGACTTCTATGCACTTCTACGCATGGAAGAAAGGATTGAAGACAGGGATGTATTACTTAAGATCTAAAGCGGCTACTAGTGCTATTCAATTTACTGTTGAGAAAACAGCTAAAGCACAACCTGCTGCAGTTGGTGCTGAAGCTTCTCAAGCTGAACTTGCACAAAAACAATCGGACATGGCTTGTTCTTTGGACAACCCTGACGAGTGCGAGGCTTGCGGAAGTTAATTCTTTTTAATTGCTAGTTTAGTTTGATAAACCCTGATTTGGTCTAGCACTGAGTCAGGGTTTTTTAATATATAATGGATAAGTTATAGTAGAAATTCATAAATTGAATACAGCTAATAATAAACTTCATGAAATTAAGAAAATTAGAGGTTTCTAACTTTAAGTGTTTCAAAGAGACTAGCATTGAATTTGCAAACTTGACATTATTAACGGGTGCGAATAGTAGTGGTAAAAGTTCCATTTTACATAGTATACTTTGCCCAATTCAAAGTAATAAATTCCCTCTAGAGTTGTCATTAAATGGTGCAAAAGTTGATTTAGGTGATTTTGAAAATACGGTATTCAAAAATTACAGCAACAATACAATTGGTCTAGACTATACTCTTGAAATTTCAAATAATAGGAATATACGCATTAAGACCGAATGGAATTGTGAAGCCAAAAGAAAAATACCAATTCTATTCTACCTAAATGTTATTAGTGATTATTATCAAATTGAGATTAAAAGAAAAGAAAAATACGATGTTAGCATTGTATACAATAAAGAAAAGGATTTATTCGACACAAATTTCGATGACGATTTAAAATTAAAAATCTCCGAACTTCTAAATATGATGGAGGAAAGAACCGGATCAACTAGTGATCTTTTCCAAAGCTCAGAACCTAAGCTCCATTTTCAAATGGAGCAAATATCTGATATTAATGAAAACATCTCTCATTGGGAGCATTATAGAATGCTTAATGAGGTTCTAAATGTGTTTGATTCATTTAATGATCAATCAAATTTTATCAGTTCATTTAGAATGAGACCAGAGCGAACATATTATGATAATTCAACATCTGATTTAAAAGTAAAACGAGATGGTTCTGGCTATATAGACCAAATAGTAAACTGGGAAACAAATAATAGTAAACAATATCAATCTCTTATTGAAATTATGAATAGGTTAACCCTACTTCATGACATTCAAATTAAAAGAATGAGTGGTGGAAGATTTGAGGTAAATGTTCGGACTGGAAAGGAAAGTGTTTCATCTACATTAAATGATGTTGGATTTGGAATAAGTCAACTTCTCCCAATTATTGTTGCTGATTTACAATTAGATGAAAATTCTACTCTTGTGGTTGCACAACCAGAAATTCATCTGCATCCAAGCGTACAAGCATTATTCGGAGATTACATTATTGATAGTGTTCAAAACTCCAACAAAAGCTATATTCTTGAAACCCACAGTGAATATATTATTAATAGAATTAGACTAAGGCTCGCTGAAAAAAAATTAAAGAAAGAAGATGTATCTACCTATTACTTCGAAAATGATGGGCAAGAATCAAAAACTTTTAAAGTTGATTTTAAATCAAATGGGGAAATTTTAGGCGCACCCGAAACATTCTTTAACACCTACATGCTTGATGTTATGAATATTGCAATTAATTCATAAAAATTTGACTAAAGATCTTTTCATTGATAACTGTTGTTCAAAACATTTCTTGGTTCCAACTAAGGAAGAATATAAAGAACTCATAAAATGGATTATGAATGAGCCCTTTGCTCATATGAATGTCTGTAATAGATTGTTATCCGAATATTCACGTTCAGCAAGAAACACTGGAATTGCAACGAGCCTTCCTATACTTGTTGAGTTACTTCAAAGACAAGGACGTCTTATTAAATTCACCAATAATGAGATTGAGATATTTAAAAACAAACACTTCAAAAAAAAGGTGACTAAAAAATTTGTATCAAACGGACAAGATTGGGATTATATCGCAGTAGTGGCATTGAGTGAAAGAAAACTTGCACTCACTGAAGATAAAAATTTGTCTAAAGACCTTAAAACTTTGCCCAAATTCGATATTAGTGTTGCAGATTCTCCTGAAAAATTAGATTACCTCTAATTTCTTTGAGAAATTGGAATTTTTATTTTTGTCAAAATTATCAGATAGGTTTTTACC
>CAYGNU010000265.1:0-6510 GCA_964351175.1 uncultured Roseivirgaceae bacterium
CCGCGGATCCGCTCTCCACGATGGTCTTCGCCCTTTCGTAGGTCGCATCGCGTTCGACGGCGGTCTTGCCGCCGGTGTTGTAGAAATCGCTGATGGAGGGAGAACTCATGAACCATTTCCTGACTTATAAGACCGTCAAATTTCTTTACTTATCAGGCCTTCAATATGATACATTAAATTCTATTACGCGTATGGGGGAAAGCATGCATGCAGTCCGCATTACTCGGACTCGATGAATGCCTTCAATCGTTCGATCAATGCTGAATGTGTTGGGCTCTCATCGTTTGTCGCGGGATCTAGATCCCCCCTACTAAGCAGCCCTGGTAAATCTTCCACATGCCAAGCGATGTAAATGCCATGCAGCTTCTCCACCGCCTTGGCTGTAGAAAGTTGATGGTCGTTGCGGTGTTCAGCCAACTCATGCCGTCGCGGCATCAGAACTAGGGGTTTCGAGAACCTCTTAGCGGAAAGAATCGTTCCAACGCCCGCATGGCCCACAACTAAACGCGCTAATGAGAAAAGATGTTGAAACTCGTCAGGTGCAACACTCGGCTGAGTTCTCAAATTAGGATATAATCTTGGGTCGGGGCCGATCTGAGCGATGATCTCCTCCCCCAATTGGGCGGCGACGGAATCTAGAGCCCCGACAAGACGAGGAAACGGCAACTGCGTTCCAACAGTGGCAAAAATCAAAGTACCGCTCCTGCGAATTCCGCACCTTCGGCAATTGCAACATGCTCCCATTGGCTGAGCCATAGATGCGCGAAACGTCGAGCCAATTTCCCGGACATCGACATTTCCTCGGCGTTTGCCACGGAATCAATCCAGATAGTCCGCGATCCAAACAACCGACCGATGGCGAGTGCAATCACGCCTGGCAAAGCGCCAGTCGATATGACGATATCTGGGCGAAACGTTAATACCTCTCGGGTAATTACTAGCAATGAGAGGAAAGACCGGAATGGTTTGTTTCGATTACAGTCCGGTACGATGACCGCAGGGTGGGCGTTATACTGCTCAGGTAATCCGGGTAATGTCGTCAGATAACGAACGTCGTGAGCATCGAATGCTCTACGCATCAGTATCATTTGCTGCCAATGCCCACCGCCAGACGCTATAGCAAGAATTCTTCGCATTTGCCGTTGTCTATTCTTGAAGCTGGAAAACATTTAAGTAAAAACATGATATGCACGAATTTTTGCACCTGATCCATTTCAAGCCAATACATCATAGTGCTTAATGTACAACATTCTGTACTTAGGTATCTTCGCGCCTAGATAGATTTCGCTTATGTTTTAGGGCCCTCGCAGAACTATTTGCGTGAGGTTGGTAAGCTTCCTTTGATTCCAATTTTATTTTCTCTTTCAAACTTGATCCTTCACTCGTCATCCAAACGCAACTCCCAGCCAGAAACATAAGCCAACACATTGTGGCATTCCACAAGTGAACACTACAAATAGCAAAGAAAACTCCAATGAGTGAAATAATTGCTGCCGCTCGCAATTCGCTTGTTGTCTCGTCGAGTTGCTTCCGCATTCCCATTCTAAACAACAAAACAACAAATGCTGCTGCCAACAGAAAAAATGCTGGAAAGCCATAACGAACAGCAATAACGAGCCAAAAATTATCCATACTCGGGCTCATAAAATAGGGCCTTTCCCAATGGTCACCAAAAATACCAAGGCCGAAAAACGGATATCTACCAACTGAAGCGGTCCCGTATTCCCAAATCAAAATTCTGTTGTACGCTGTTCCTTGATTGAACGTCATATAGTCAACGAAAACATGAAATGGGGTTCTATTCGAAACGACATCAACGAAGACATATGCGCTAGAAAAACATGCGCCTAGAATCTTCCACCGCGCTTCACTTCGGCGAAACACAAAGCCCCAACAAATTATTCCCATCTGTGTTGTTAGAGCCAATAGTGCGCCTGTTGAAAGAGAAAGAAATGTAGTTATCATCACGACGATAGAGGAAAATTGCCTTAAAAGTTTTGGCCAAACATGTTTTAGACCGATCAAAATCAGAGAAAAACCTGACGCGCAATAAACTCCAAAAAGAATTGGGTGTTCAAACGCGACTTGAGCTCGGTCCAATCCCAATCTTGCTTCCATCAAAGACTCTTGGTGTACCGGTCCGATCAATTTAAACAAGTTCAGATAAACGTTACGGGCTGTTAGAGTTTCGATAATGGTAAATGGCAATAAGATTAAAAGGGTAATCGCAAATGATCGTACCAACGCAACAAACCCAGCTTTATTGCGAACAAGCGTCCTTCCAGCCAAATATGCCCCAAGAAATTGGAGCAATACGATGCCAACAGGCTCAATTGTTCTTGCGAGATCCGCGCTAAGAAGCAAAGCCAAACACTGCCAGAACGTCGCAGCTATGATAAGCACATCAATCAGATTAACTTTCCCTGCGCCCCCTCTAATCCACGAAATCAGGCAAGGGAAAAATAACACCATAAGAATGAGTAGGTACGGTGTTAATCGGACACTACCGATATACACAAAAGACGGTACAATTAAGCAGAATATAAATATCGGCACAAAAACAGATGTCTTTTCATCGCTCTGTGGTGTGTTTTTTTGAATTTTTTTGTTAGTTTTCATTTTTTTATGCACAAAACATCCATGTTGTCGCTTTGTATACTGATGGAAGCACCTATTTTAATAATCAATCGGTACAATATAGTATGCTATCATCCAGATTAATTCATATTTACTCAGAATGAGCATTATAATCAGATATAGAAATCATTGCAGGAGCAGAATAATAGTTTCCGTTCCCCGCAAAAACACCGATGTCGATCCGGTCTGTCTCGATCTCTGGGGTCGCTGACGAGGGGTGCCGGCCCTGCCAGGCAGCGAAGATGTCCACGACACCCGGCTTACCGTCCCGGGGTACGATGCTGACTTTTCCAGGATCACCTTCCAAGACGACCCAACGAAGCTGCGTCGTTCCTTCCTTGACGCCTGGCGTGGTCGCTGCACTAACTGTTAGCCGTTTCTCCTCACCCTGCATCTTACGAATCCTCGCAATGGCGCTCGGTGTCGTGAAGATGACGCCTTTCGGACCGGTATTTGAAGGAGGGTTGGTGATATCGCTTTCCGCTAGAACCGAGAGCGTCACGACTGGCGGAACAGTATCCACGTCCAGCGAGTTCGCCAGCTTGACCATCTTCTCCCGGTCGATTTTCTCACCGTCGAATACGGTGGGATGCGCGATGGGAGAAAGATAGTCCTCATCCGAAACAACATGTGCTTGCCCCCGGCGAAAGATCATCTGGACGGTAGGCATCAGCAGTTTCTGCTCCACCAAGTACGATTTCACTGTTGGCTTGAAGGCTGCGAGTATGTTGGCGATGGCATGCAAAAGCGGCTTGTCGGACCCGGACTTCCCCTTGCTAACCAAAATATAGGGCGTGTTCGCGGGAAATGCGTCATACCCGAACGGCGCGTGATCGCGCACCGAGGGATAAACATAGAGGTGGTTCGCCCGGTACTGCAGGTACATGACAGAAACGTCACGCGGGTTCGACATCGCGAAACGCGCGACGCTGAACAACCCTTGAACACCAACGGACGAATTGCCGAAGGTCGGCGCATTGTAGAACAGAGTGGAATTCAATCCGAAGTCGAGGCCAGCCGCCTTTGCTTTCGGCCCATATTCGAGCCAAGCGACCTGAGGCAGCAGCTTGCGCGAAGGCGCGGAATGGTTTCTGTCCCTATTGTCGTAGAGATCACCGATGTTTCCCGCCGCCTTTCCTTCTTCGAACAACCGGTTCAGTAATCTGCCAGCGGGGTCGCCGCCCACATCCACGCGTCGGTCGGCAAAGAGGCGTGAATTGAACTTGAACTGAGCCTGAAGGAGATTGAGCCTGGGATCCCAAGCGGTGTTCGCCTCCGCGATTGGCGCGACACCATCCCGAACCGGCGCTGGAACCATTTCACCGCCGACATCTCGATTGGACACCGGGTCTTTCATACTCTCGACAAGCGCCATGAACCGTGGGTCGTCGCGCAATTCGCTGAAGGCCGGGGTTAATTCCAGCCCTCGGGTGTACCGGTAGCCGGCCGATACCGCACGCTCAAGGTTTGCTATCGCCGCGCTCAGGTCTTTGGAATTCGCGGCCAACATCGCCAGGATGTAATGTGAAAAAGGCAGGCTTGGATAACGGGACACCAACTGTTCGGCGATCTTAGCAGCCTGGTCGAAATTGCCAGACTGCATCGCGCCGGCCAGGGACACTTGGGCGGCATGCACCGTCGGCATTTCAAAGACGCTCACGGTTTTAGGGTTTACCGATTCACTATCCTTAGTATCTGCGATCGCTGGCGAAACCGTCACGACGAACGTGATGCAGCATTGTATCGCCAACGCCACGAATGAACAGCGACCTAAACGGCCACAGCCATTGCGAAGCCGCTCAATTGGAAGGCTGCGGAGTTTCGTCGCGAACAGCACGGTGTTCCTTTCGCTGGTTCGTCCTGTGGGACGATTAACGGCGGTCCATTCGCCTCCAGGCAACGCATGACGCCTGCGTTGGGAGTACTATTCGATAGAAATTACTTTGTGCTGGCGCCAATAGACAGACTGTTGCGTGGGTTCCTGCTCCGCACGGGGCGGATTGTCGTACGAGAAAATGCCATGTTCCGCCTTGTCGCGAATAATTTCCTCGACGATATCGATGTCGATCGTATCGACGCCGCTGGAAAAGCCGTAGACCAGCGCCGTATCACAGATCACGTTGATCAGACGCGGTATACCGCCCGTCGCCTTCGCGATCCGGGCGCGGGCAGCCGCAGTGAATATTTCCCGTGTGGCCCCCGACAACTTCAGGCGATGACTAATGTAGTCGCCGGTTTCCTCGACATTGAACGGTCGCAGATGAAAGTCGGACGCAATTCGCTGCGCGAACTGAACGAGTTCAGGACGCTGCAGCAGCTGCTTCAATTGAGGCTGTCCGACCAGGATGACCTGCAGAAGCTGGTCCTTGTCCGCATTGATATTCGAGAGCATTCGCAGCTCCTCCAGTGTCTGAGGACCGAGGTTCTGCGCTTCATCGACGATCAGGATAGTTCGGCGGCTTGCGGCATACTCCTCGATCAGGAATTCCGTAAACTCGGCATGCAGCGCGACGAGCGGCTTTTCCTCATAAGGTTTGCCGAAGGCCATCAGCACCCAATGCAGCAGCTCTCCCCGGTTCTCATAGGCGTTGGAGACAAGGCCGACTGTTACTTCCTCGCCCAGGTGGTTAAGAAGATGCCGGATCAGGGTAGTCTTGCCGCTGCCGATCTCACCCGTGATTACGGTGAATCCCGCCTTGTTCATGATCCCGTATTCGATCATAGCAAAGGCGAGCGAATGCGCCTTACTCCAGAACATGTAGTCCGGATCCGGTTGAATTGAGAACGGCTTCTCTTTCAAACCAAAGAATGCTTCATACATGTGCTCTACCTACCCCGTTGGCGCGCGCTGCTCAGTGACAATGCGCACATCGGAACATGTCTGTTCTGACGCCGAGTGCTCTGGCCGCACCCGCCTCAGTCGCCTGAGAATGTTCCAACTTCCTTGCGGAGGGCCTCCAGCGCGGTCTTCACTTCCTCCAGGTGTTCGAACGGGTTTTCGCTCGACAACTCAACCACTTTCTCAAACTCTTTAATCGCCGCGCTTAAATTGTCTTCCGCGCGATAGACCTTGCCGAGATGGTAGCGGACCTCTGCAAGGTTGGGGAGTTGCTCCGCCGCTTCGCGAAGGTAGGGAAGCGCCCGGTCATTTTGGCCGCTCAAGTAATAGGCCCAGCCGATCGTGTCCTTGAATTGCGGAACGCTGGCATTCAACAAGGGCTCCATGACTTCCAATGCCTTTTCCGCCGAGGCCTTGTCGCCGCGGAGAGAGGTCAGCGTGGAAGCATAGTTGTTGGCAACGATCGGTGAGGACGGGGCCACTTCGTAGATGATCCGGTATTGTTCAAGCGCGTTTTCCTTCTCGCCGAGGCGCTCATAGATACCAGCCTTCAAGAGGCCGAGCGTCGCGTCCGTCGGAATCTGTTCCAACCCCTGATCCAGAACCGCCAATGCACCATACTCATCCCCATTGATTGTCAGGAAACGCGAGAAAGCTGTATAAGCCATTGAAGAACCCGGATTCCTCTCGATGGCCTGGATCAGAACGGCGCGGGCATCGTCCTTCCGTTCCAACTCGGAATAAAGTTGGCCCAGCAAGACATGGGCGAAAACATTGCTCGGGCTGGTCTGGAGCACGGTCTTGAGGAAACTTTCCGCCTTTTCCGGTTCGCCGCTGCGAAAATAGGCGTCCACCAGCGAGGCCATCGGGCGGAACGCGTCCGGCGCGGATTGCTGGGATTCCTCGAAAGCCCTGATGCTCTGATCGAACTTCTGCTGCCCTTGCAGGGCAATACCCTTGATCCGGTTGACGACGCTGTCCTCGTCCTGCAATTGCCGAAGCCGCTCGGCGACCTCTTCCGCGCCGCCCCAATC
>CAYGNU010000266.1:0-6510 GCA_964351175.1 uncultured Roseivirgaceae bacterium
AAGTTTAGCCTTGCGATTAAGATCTGGAGATGTTTTTATTTTTTTCATTAATGCCTTTTTAAGAAACTTTGATAAGGTTGCTGTTGTTTCTTGAGTGAATCAGTATTTTTGCTTAAAAATAAAGAAACATGACTACATTTTTATTGGGAATCGGATTTGTGGCTTTATTCTTCATCTTGATGTCAGTAAGACTTATTTTTTTGAAGGATGGTCAGTTTAAAGGCACATGTGCTTCTCAGAGTCCTTATTTAAATAAAGAAGGCGCTCAATGCGGCTATTGTGGTAAGACTATGACAGGTGATGAGAGCTGTGGCAATCCTGATAATGAGGTCGATAAAGTGATGTCTAAGTTTTCTTAATCTAACCTCTTAATATCAAATAGGTAATATAGGCGATATATACGGCTACAAACAGTATGCCTTCCCATCGCACAATTTTGGCTCCTTTTCCAACAGCAACTGCAAATAATAGCAATGCGCTTGCACCAACAATCATTACAATGTCAGTGTTGCTCGCGACATCAAAAGGCAGAGGTCTTATGACGGCACTAACTCCTAATATCCATAAAAGATTAAAAATATTAGAGCCAACCACATTGCCTACTGCAATGTCAGTGTTGCCTTTGTAAGCAGCCATTGCAGAGGTGAAAAGCTCTGGAAGAGAAGTTCCTATGGCCACAACAGTTAAACCTATAAAAGTTTCACTAAGTCCAAATTCACTGGCAATCTCCGTTGCGCCATTAACCACCCACTCACCTCCAAAATATAGTCCTATTAAGCCTATAAATATATAAATTATGGATTTCTTCATGGTCATGGAAGGCTCAGGATTGCCTAAATCCTCCTTTAATTTTTCGCTGTCAGACTTGAAAACGATATAGATATAGCCCATAAAGAGAATAAAGAATACTAGCAAAATAACTCCGTCAATTCTGCTAAGTGTTAGTGACTTAACATCAGATAGTAATGCAGCATTGGCGAGAAAACCTACTAGCAGTGTAGCTACTAGAGAAAAAGGTATTTCTGAGAAATAAATATTCTTAGATATTGGCAGTGGCCTTATTATCGCACTAATTCCTAAGATCAGGAGAATGTTAGCGATGTTGCTACCAAATATATTACCAATGGCCAGGCCAGGATTACCTCCAAAACTTGCAGTGACGTTCACTAATAACTCTGGGAGAGAAGTACCAAAGGAGACAATAGTCAAACCTATAATCATTTGTGAAATATTGTATTTTGTGGCTATTGCCGATGCACCATCCACAAGAAAATCAGCACCTTTAATAAGCAGTACAAATCCAATCAAAAATAGAAAGTAGACCATATTATACTAATTTACAGCAAGTTATGTATGTTGATAAACTATCTATTAATACTGTGATAGTAATAGAAGTATTTCTGAGACGTATAAATTTATTAAAGTCACAAATCCTGTTTAAGTATGAAAAATGTTAACTTTGAACACTCATTTTAATCTTATAAAAATTGACTTTAATAAAATCCATTTCAGGTATAAGAGGAACAATCGGTGGGCAACCAGGTGAAGGATTAACTCCATTGGACATTGTTAAATTCACAGCTGCTTATGGTAGCTGGGCAGTTAAGCAGAGCGGGAAGAAAAAAATTATCATTGGCAGAGATGCCCGGATCTCAGGTGAGATGGTCTGTGGACTTGTGGCAAATACATTGATAGGTTTAGGCATTGATGTTATTGACTTGGGGTTGTCAACTACGCCAACGGTAGAAATTGCAGTTCCCGCTGAAGAAGCTGCAGGAGGTATTATTTTGACTGCTAGTCATAATCCAATACAATGGAATGCTCTTAAACTTCTTAACGAAAAGGGCGAATTCATTTCTGGTGCTGATGGTGCTGAAGTTTTGAGAATAGCTGAAGAAAATGATTATAAATTTGCTGAAGTTCTTGCATTAGGCAAACTGAAAGCTGATGATAGTTATATTGATAAGCATATTGATATTATTCTGAATCTACCTTTGGTAGATGTAGAGGCAGTTAAAGCGAGGAAGTTTAATGTTGTTGTTGATGCGGTTAATTCAACAGGTGGAATTGCAGTACCTAGGTTGTTAAAAGCTATGGGTGTTAAGGTTACTGAACTTTACTGTGAGCCTACAGGTCACTTCCCACATAATCCTGAACCATTACCTGAAAATCTAAATCACATTTCTTCAGAGATAGAGAAGGGGAAATTTGATTTGGGAATTGTTGTTGATCCTGATGTAGACAGACTAGCCTTAATACAGGAGGATGGAACACCATTTGGTGAAGAGTATACGCTGGTAGCAGTGGCTGATTATATATTATCCAATAATAAAGGCACTACAGTTTCTAACATGTCATCATCTATGGCATTAAGGGTGGTTACTGAAAAGCATGGTTGTACTTATACTTCATCAGCTGTTGGAGAAGTAAATGTGGTAGAGGAAATGAAAAGAACCAATGCTGTTATTGGTGGAGAAGGTAATGGTGGCATTATCTATCCTGAGCTTCATTATGGAAGAGATGCATTAGTAGGTATTGCTTTATTTCTTACTCATTTAGCCAAATTTGGGAAGAGTTGTTCTAGACTTAGAGCTACTTATCCTAATTTTCATATCTCGAAAAATAAAATTGAGCTTACCCCAGAGGTAGATGTAGACAAGATACTGCTAGAAATAGAAAAGCAATATGCATCTAAAAAAATAAGTACTATAGATGGCGTAAAGATCGAATTTGATAACGAATGGGTTCATCTTAGAAAATCGAATACAGAACCTATTATCAGAATATATTCAGAATCAGAATCTGAGGCTACTGCAGAGCATTTAGCAATGAAGATCATTTCTGATATAAAAGAAATAATAACAGCTAAAGCATAAGACTATGAATGTTTATCTGGACAACGCAGCAACCACCGCTATAGATAATGAAGTTTTTGAGGCGATGAAACCTTTTTTACTTGAGAATTTTGGCAATCCATCTTCTATTCATGCTCATGGTAGAAAGGTGCGTTCTGCAATTGAATATTCCAGAAAAACAGTAGCTGATTTGCTTCAAGCCTCACCTAGTGAGATATTCTTTACCTCCGGAGGGACAGAAGCAGATAATGCACTTATTTGCTCCTCTATTGAAACATATAATTTGAAGCATGCGATTACCTCTAGAATAGAACACCATGCAGTGCTTCATACTTTGGAGAATTTGGAAAAACAAGGAAAAATTGAGCTGAGTTTTGTCAATTTGGATAATAAAGGCAATGTTGATTTTGACCATTTAGAAGAGTTATTGAAAAGCAATAGTCGTTCTTTAATTTCCTTGATGCATGCTAATAACGAGATTGGTAATCTTTTAGACCTTGATAGGCTAGGTGAGCTAGGGGAGAATTACAATGCCATTGTTCATTCTGATACCGTTCAGACAATGGGTCATTATGCTCATGACTTATCTAAGCTCAAACTGCATTGTATAACGGGTGCTGGTCATAAATTTCATGGCCCCAAGGGTGCCGGGTTTATGTATATAGATAAGAATACTAAGATTGCTCCATTTATTCATGGTGGCGCTCAAGAACGTAACATGCGTGGAGGCACAGAAAATGTCTATGGTATTATCGGAACAGCTAAAGCTTTAGAAATTGCCTATAGAGACATGGAAGAGCATCAGGTATATATCCAAAGTTTAAAGGATAGAATGATTGCAAAGTTGAAAAATAGCATTGACGGAATCGCTTTTAATGGGGAGTCAGAAAACAAGCATAAGAGTCTTTATACTGTACTGAATTTATGCTTACCAGCTTCTCCTGACAACGATATGTTATTGTTCACGCTAGACATTAATGGAATTTCTGCATCTGGAGGAAGTGCATGTTCTAGTGGCGCGTCTAAGGGCTCTCATGTTCTTTCAGGTATTAACGCTGATCCAAACAGAGGTGCTGTAAGATTCTCATTCAGCAAGTATAATACTCCTGAAGAGATGGATTATGCAGCTGAAAAAGTGGCTGAGTTTTATAGTGAGTTGGCTGTAAAAAATTAAACTTAGTACAAGTCAAAGCTATCAAGTACTGCTTTGAAAGTTCCATGAATGAAATATAGGAATTTGCTCAAAGAGAGGATTTATTTTGAGTGACTAAAGAATAGAAAACTGTTTAGATAATGCTAAATATCAGCTTTAATAGAAAAGCAAAATTGCTGTTAACGCCTTTGTTTATTCATGGTGTTTAGTAGGTTTTTAATTTAAGGTAGCAATAGAAATTGAATTAAAAATGTTCTATTTCTACAATGGCGGAAATGATTGTTGCTTTTTCAGTATCACCTTCAAATGAAATTTCATCAGTTGCCCACTTGACATAACTATTATTGTTTTGTTCACCTAACACAATTTTTATTCTCTCTTGAAATGTTCCGTTTGCCTTTTCCAATTTCTTTGTAATACTTTCAATATTCAATTCTTCTTTAGAGTATAAAACACATAAAAAGTCAGTTCCAGGGGTATTATCAAACTCAATAAAATGTGTTTCATCGGGGATGGCAATACGGTTAGACCTATAAGTCAATGCAGCACTGATTTTTTCATCATGTGGAAATAGAAGAAAACATTCTCCAGTTAAATCTGTACCAAGTACGTATACAAAAGCAGGATCCTCATTGGTAATAATAACTTGAAATTGGGTTCCAGAAACAACAGCTTCTGTAGCTTTAAAAGCTCCAGGTCCTTTAGCTACTACTGCTATTAGGTTATTATTATTCTTTCTCAGTTGTATATTACCTTTTAATACGTATTTGCGCTCCGTTTCTGCCACATATACTTCATATGCGTATTTCGTGAAATCCACAAAGTCTTTATACCTTATCCACATGTAGCCATTATTTCCCCATGAGCCACCCCAGCTATTGGCTACTTCAAATGCACCTCCATATTTCGAGTCATCGTAGCCAACTACACAAAAAGCTTGACCTGTGTAATCTCCGCTAACAACTTCTTTTGGTTGCCAAAATTCTTTTGCATATCTAAGCGATGGTGGAGCCTTCATGGCAGTAACTACGGGGAGACCTTCAGCAATTGTCTTTTTTACAGCCAGGATTTTTTTGTCAGCAGGATCAGAAAGTTGAAAGATTTTAGAGAAGTCTGTTATGGCATTTTTCTTGGCTTTGGATTCAAGTTCTGTAGTAGTTTTTCCACCACAAAAATTTATGTACTCATCAAATAATGGCATTCCATATTTTTTTGCAGCAACTAAACCTGCCGCTAGTGTTATTCCTTTGGAGCAATCACTATCCTCAATTGATTTTTGATAAATATAAGCTGGAGCAAACAAGTTTTGAGTAATTAAGTCCATACTTGTTAGGTCATGATTCTTAGCGTACAAAATTGTCCTTGCTTGCCAGGCTATTGCCCAAGCAACAGAAGTATTGTAATCCAATTGATGACCTGGTCTGGGAGAATATTTTTTGATAGAAGCAGCAGAGGGAACTAGATAGTCCCCTCTCATTAATTGTGCTTTGATAGGAGAAAGATTATACTCTTCATCGTTGAAGATTACTCCTTGGGCAAAAACAGAATTATAACATAATATAAAGACAGCAAAATAAAGTATTGATTTCACGCAATCAATTAGAAGTAGTTTTACTTGGCAACAAATACAAAATCACTGCCAGGCTCATTAGTACCAAACTCGTCAAAACGAGGTTCTGGACTTATCCTACTAACATAGTTGGCAATTTCTGATAATGTCAAAACTTTGTCTTGACCACCGTATGAACGTAAAGCCTCTATGAATTTTCTCGCAAATGGAGAATGTTGTCCTGGCCTTCCATCTGGAACGTATTCTTTACCACCAGAGGTCATATATTTTCTTGTTTTAAATCTAAGCTTTCTTTCTATATATTCATCCTGAGTTATCTCATCGTACATGGCATCAAGACCTCTGGATCCTGCTCTTGCTATAGTTCTATCAAAAGTTCCTCCAAAACAAACATCCATAGCTAAAAAGATGTGCTTGGAAGGAATATTGTCAACTACATCTCTTAAAACAGAATGTGATAAATATGAAGTCTTCGCTGGATCTGAAAGCTTTGAATTTGTTCCAACTATATAACCTGTTTTATAAACTTCATCAAACTGTCCATGACCTGCAAAGAAAATAAACAGCTGATCTTGATCCATATAACTTTTTGTAGCATACTCTCTTAATTTAATAAGAATATCATCGATAGAATTATTGAGTGCTACTTCGACTTCGAACCCATAGTAATCTTCTAGTTCTTTAGCAATTGTTTTTGAGTCGTTGACTGGATTTACTAAATCTCCCCAAGAATCATATTCATCAGTTGCAAAAAGAATAGCATAATCTCTTCTAGTGGAACTTGCTATTACCTTTTGTTCAAAATTAATTACTCTTATATCAGTTTTTACTCCTCTTTCAGTTTCAACTACAACTTTAATTTCATTTACACCGTCAACGAGTAAAAGGCTTTTTTCAACTAATTGGTCGTAATCGCTATTACTTTTTTCCAC
>CAYGNU010000267.1:0-6469 GCA_964351175.1 uncultured Roseivirgaceae bacterium
AACATCCCACAGCAAGCTGAACACAACCCGTCCAGTCACCTCCTCCCGAGGGGATGGTTTAACGTAAATAATTAACTGAAGATTGTTCCAGCCTACTTTTTAACAAAAATTAAAGATGACCAGTCATTCCTTTCATTTTGGCCAATTAACTGAAGATCAAACTCATTCGCCATAACAATCAGATCCTCATTATCGGTAACGTAAAAGCCACTTAAAATAACAGTTCCCCTACTCTTAGTGATTCTGCTATAAGCTATGAGTTCTTCAAGCAATACATTTTTATTGATATTGGCCAATACTATATCGAATTCACCTTCAAGCTTTATTGTGGCTATAGTACCTCCAAAAACCTCTATATTCTTACAGTCATTCAAGGCAACATTCTCTGGGGCATTCTCAATGCTCCAGTCGTCTATATCATAAGCCACTATTTCACTGGCGCCTAATTTCTCTGCCATGACAGCCAAAATAGCCGTTCCGCAACCAGCATCTAACACTCTTTTGTCTTCATGATCAATCCCTAATTGATGTTTGAGCATCAGATAAGTCGTTGAATGGTGCCCAGTTCCAAAGGACATCTTAGGAGTGATAATTATTTCATAAGGATAGTTGCCAAAGCTTTTGTGAAAAGTTGCTCTTACTAAGCACTGGTCCTCAACTACAATCGGATCATAGTTTTTTTCCCACTCCTCGTTCCAATTCTTATTTTCAAATTCTGAAGTAGTGTAGGAGATAGCTGCGTCTCTATACCTGTCGACAAGTAGGTCTAATGATTGTTGATCATAATCTGGAATCAAAACATAAGCATCTATTCCTTCATCGGTCTCCATCATGGAGTCAAAGCCTAAGGCATACAACTCAGCAATTAATATTTCCTTAAATTCTTCGCTACAGGCAAATTTTACCTCAATGTATTGAGTTGGTTTCATTAGAAGGACTTCACAATATCAGTAAAGTCTCTTGATTTAAGTGAGGCTCCGCCAATTAATCCACCATCAACATCAGCACAAGCAAATAGCTCTTGAGCGTTATCTGGCTTACAACTTCCACCATATAAGATAGAAAGATTATCAGCAATATTATTTCCATACTGCCCAGCAACATATTTTCTAAGAGCAGCATGTACTTCTTGGGCCTGTTCAGATGATGCCGTTTTACCAGTTCCTATTGCCCAAATTGGTTCGTAGGCTATTACAATTTTAGAAAATTCTTCAGCATTTAAGTGAAACAGACTTTCTTTGATCTGATTGCTTATAAATTCTTCATAATTCCCAGATTCTCTAATTTCTAAAGATTCTCCACAACAAAAGATAGGAACAAGGTCATTAGATAGCGCCAAGTCAATCTTTTTAGCTAACTGAGCGTTAGTCTCGTTGAAATATTCTCTTCTTTCACTGTGGCCAATGATAACATGTGTGGCACCAATAGAGCTGATCATAGATGCTGAAACTTCACCAGTATATGCACCAGAAACATTCTCACTACAGTTCTGTGCCGATAAATATATTTTATCTGTCCCTTTAATAAGGCTTTTAACTTGTGACATTAAAACAAATGGCGGTGCTAAGATTACTTTGACATCACCTCTTACTTCGTCTGCCACCATATTAACAATTTCAGTGGTCAATTTAAGCCCCTCATTTAGGGTATTATTCATTTTCCAGTTACCTGCTACTATTTTCTGTCTCATGTATTCAAAATTTTAAAAGAGGACAAAGATATTGATTATAGTTGATTAAGGTCAACAGTGTTGCTACTGTTAATCATAAACTTGCTAACGACTATATATTGAGACTAATTAATATCAACACTAACCGTATTGTCATCCTTCATTCTGTCAATGAGTTTATTGTAAGGGTCAACACCTGCTTTTACAGGCTCCCCATTAACCTTAACAGTAATTGTATGTTCACCAGGGGATAGTTTATGCTTTTCCAAATAGAGCGGATTTGTTCTTTTCCTGCCATTTTCGTCACGGTCCTCAGCAGCAAACACCCCAATATCGATATAATCTCCTTGATAAGTTGCTGGTGTTTCTTGGCCAGTACTATCTGCATATAGCTTCTGCGAAGTTAGCTTGACCGTAACTTCATAATTACCATCCTCCAGCTTCTTGGCAGTAGCTTCTTCAACCTTGTTTTCATACAAAGTGATTTTCTTCCAAGTGTCTTCTAAGTAGTATTTTAAACTATCAGGAGTTACCTCATTAAAATATCTATATAAATCATGACTACCAGCAAATGGAGGTATTTCTTTCAAAGCAAATTCATCCCTAAAACCTCTTATAGCACTATTCATAGCACTGTCTCCTATAAAATCACGTAATCCATAAAGAATTAAGCTGCCTTTCCTATACCATTGATACGACCTGTTACAATCAATGAAAACATTCTCTTTTTTAGACTCTGATGACCTGCCTCGTAAGTAGCCATTTAGTTCATCTTCTAAAAATTGCTTCATATTGGCCTTACCATATTTTTGCTCAGTTAATACCAAAGCCGTGTATTCTGCCAATGATTCTGATATGAGGTTAGAGCCTTTAGTGTAGTTAGGTACAACTTGATGTCCCCACCATTGATGGGCCAATTCATGAGCGGTAACAAAATACCCATAGTCAAAATCATCCGGATCGCTAAAATCAGCTATCCAACCAAAGCCTTCAGAGTATGGTACTGTATTAGGAAATGATTGAGCAAAGTTGGCATATCTTGGAAACTCCAATAACCTCATCTGACGATATTGAAATGGACCATAGGCTTTTGAAAAGTATTCTATACCATCTTTAAAAGCTGCCGAAAAACGATCTAAATTATATTTATGTGTAGGATGATAAAAAATTTCAATATTCACATCAGTACCATCAGGAAGTTTTGCTTTGTCTGAAAAAACCTCATAATCCGCAGAAACCATATTAAAAAAGAGGTCTATTTTACTATCCTGTTTGTAATGAAAATACCTTCTTTCTCCTTCTGTCCATTCTTTTTGAAGGTATCCAGGTGCTATAGCAATTTGATCGGGTGACGTCCCAATGGTTGCCTCAAAAGTGACCAGGTCCGCATCATCATTAAACAACATAGTACGTATTCCATAAGGATCATCAAAGTTTGGGTATTCATCATTCTTCTCTGGCAAATCATACTTCTTTCGTTTCTCATCGCTCGAAAGTTCTGAATTTGAAGAATACCCAATAGATGGCATTCCGGACCCAATAAATGTTCCATTATAAACTATCTCTCTAGAGAATCCTGAGTTGACAAATCCATTATTAATAAGTGCCGAACTCATCAGTAGTTCTAAAGTATCTCCAGGTTGCATGACTTGGGGTAAAGCATAAATTTTATACCAGTGATTGTCGGGTTTTCTACCTGCAATCTGAAATTTAGGTTTGTCATACGTTAATGGATACCGATATTTAAGTGTATCATCATTATGCAGAACATGGAAATAACTCGCCTCAGCAAATGAAAGGTGAAGAGAATCAATCACCTCAGTTGTTTTATTCACCAACTGGACTGTCACATCACTGTATGCATCTCTCTTTCTTGGATAAATTTCTGCATCTACCTTAACACTAATCACTTTTGGCTGAGCGATAAACTCATATTGCTTTAGCTGCTTTTCGTAATCAGCTTGTCTTTTGTCGACTTCTTTTACTGTAAGATAGCTATTGGTATAAACAACAGTCTTGAATATGTACACTCCAACCCCAATCGCGACAAATAAAAGTATGTACGAGATTAAAGCCGTAGAAGTAGTCAATCGACTTTTTGCCTGTTGGTACCTTTTTTTAAAATTAACATCCGAACCTCTTGAAAAGAATAATGAGAAAAATAGTATCAAAAAGAGTCCATAAACGGTCCAATAAAGATTATACCAAAAGAGGGGTTGGCCAAAATGTCCTAGTCCATTCATATCCGACCATATGTAATTTGGCTTGTATGAAAAGAAGAATAGATTAAAATTAAAGTCTGCAAAATCCCTCAATACAATCATTAAAAGCCAAATGCCAATACTGACAGCATGTCCAGCAAACTTGTTGTTTACAATCAAGTGAACGGCAAATACCAACATGAGCATTTGTAAATAATCTGGAAAGGAAATCAGAAAACTATCTACAAAGTATACCCCCAAGTCATAGTTAAAATAGCCTTTGAGCGTTTGTATTATCAACCCTACCAATATTGGGATTGTGGTAAGTATCAAACAAATAATCGCCATCCCAAAAAACTTGGAGCCTATCAATACACCGTCTTTCACTGGAAAAGTATCACTTATTGAAGAGTAGCCTGTGCCTTTATCTCTATGCAATGTCTCACCGCCAAAAAACACCAAAATAATGAATACAAAAATATTGTAAGTAAAGCCTTTAAAGCCCATTAGGAAAGAAGTCGATGGCTGATTTGGAACACTATAGATATTAGAGCCTATCCAAAAATCTACAACAAGAAAAATAAAGCCACCAAGTAGAATCGCCCTGAAATAGCTATCTTTCAGTACATTTTTCATTTCAAGATTAGACAGGGTCAAGAGGCTTTGCCATTGATATCCAGAAGTAAAAGATGTTACCACTTTTTTAATAGAGGAGGTTTTAAAAGAAACTTCGTTATGCTCACTCTTTACTTTCTTAGACGTTGTTTGAAAGAAATACTTGAAGCTGAACCTAAGGTATGCCGCGATGAAGAACACCAACCCTACGGAAACCCATAGAATACGATTTATCAATAAATTTCCAGAAATATCTACTCGGTAGGTATTTTGTTCGAAAGGTGTAAGATATTCAACTTGATAAATAAATGAATTAAGACCTAGTGGGTCTAAAATTTGAACCAACTCTTTGTTATCTAAATCTCCTGACAAAAAATTAGACAGTAGATAAATGATAAAAACGATAATACCTCCAGAGTAAATGGCCTTAATATTTTTGGTAAAAACGATGAGTGCAAAAAAGAGGCATGAAAAAAACCAAAGATTAGGCAATACAAGTGTTGCCCAAGGATGGAAGTAATTGATAAAGAGATTAGGTCCGTATCTTTCTGCAGGTGTCCATCCGGTAACTGAACCGATAATTGTACCTAAATAAATTCCGACTACAACACCTAGTGAGATAAACAGTAGGGTAATAAATCATCCCCAAAACCTACCCATAAAGTAAGCGGATTTTGTAATAGGTAAACTAAAAAGGAATGTACCTGTTTTGTGCTCAATATCACGGTACATAGGCACGCCCATTACAGCCGAGGCTATCAATATCCCAAAAAGAGAAATAATCAACATCAAATTAGCAATGGCTATTGGTGCATTGTGATACACTTTTTCAGTAGCAGGGGTACTGCCAGAAGCAAATAATAGTAGTGAGACTAATAGTAATAGCCCAAAGTACATATATGTGGCTGGTCTGGTAAACCTATATCTCAATTCAAAAATGAAAATATCTAACATGAGCGTATGATTTAAAGGGTAATAGGATCGACTTTTTTAGAGATATGGCTGAAATAGACATCTTCAAGATTCGGCTCAACATGTTCAAACCCTTCTCCTGGATTACTTTCAGCCTCGACTCTTATGGCCAAATTACCTTCTATGAGCTTGGTTGAGATTACCTTATGCTTTTCTTTTAAATCATTCAATTCATCCTTTCTGATGACTTTAGCAAATACATTCTTTTTTAGAAGCTCTAAACCATCTGAGGGCTTACCTTGCATAAGCACTTCTCCACTACAAATGATGGCCATATTAGAGCAGAGTGTGCTCACATCTTCCACAATATGCGTTGATAATATGACAATGGTATTTTCACCGATTTCACTTAATAAATTGTAAAAGCGATTTCTTTCTGTTGGATCAAGACCTGCTGTAGGTTCATCCACAATAATCAGGGAAGGATTACCTGCTAATGCTTGTGCAATGCCAAACCGCTGACGCATACCTCCAGAATAGGTACCTAAACCCTTTTTTCTATCTTTATATAGGTTCACTTTTTCCAAAAGCCCGTTAACGAGTTCTTTACGTTCACTTTTGTTACCCACTCCTTTCATCTGGGCTATATGATCAAGCATCACCTCGGCACTAATTCGAGGATAGAGTCCAAAATCCTGAGGTAAGTAACCTAACTTTTCCCTAATGGCTTGAGGGTTTTCCATGACATTTAAGTCATCTAACATGATGCTACCGGTATCTGCATCTTGTAGCGTAGCAATGGTGCGCATGAGTGTTGATTTACCTGCACCGTTTGGGCCAAGTAGCCCATACATTCCTTGATTAATGGTGAGGTTAATTCCTTTTAAGGCTTGAACTCCGTTTGAATAGGTTTTTGTAAGGTCGGTGATGGTTAGCTGCATGAGTTTTTAGATTAGTACGGAAGAAAAGAAAACAATATAATAAATTATATTAAAAGTTACATCTTATCAAGGACGGAAGTGCAACTAGACTAACGCACTCTACAAAGACTCTTTAACTTATCCTACTCCAG
>CAYGNU010000268.1:0-6453 GCA_964351175.1 uncultured Roseivirgaceae bacterium
ATATACAACAAAATGACATTATAATAGTACCTCCTCTAAAGCAAAGACCGTTTAGGAATTACATAAGAGAAAATTTAGCATTGGTTACAAGCGCCTTATCCACAGTTTTAATTGTAGTGACTTTATTAACTCGATAAGTGAAAATTCAGAATACAAATAGTAGCACCATTCAAAATATGCACGATAAAAATCCCTCATTTAATATTGAATTAAATTATGAGCGAATAATAGCTAGAGTTCTTAGTTATTGGTATATATTCATTTTAAGCATTGGGATTGCTTTTTTTATTGCTTTTATAAGCAACCGTTATGCAACCAAAATATATCCAGTTAGTGCATCTATTTTGGTTAAAGAAAATCAAGAAATGTCAGAGGCTGAATTTATTATTAAAAATTCACTAGTAAGCTCTTATAAAAATTATTTTAATGAATTGTACATCATCAAGTCATATCCTTTGATCGAAAGCGTGATACGTGACCTCGATTTTCAGGTTGCTTACTTTGCTAAGGGTAACGTAAAGACAACAGAATATTATGCTGATGACATGCCAATTGAAATCAATATACTTCAATCAGAACAAGTGCCATATGGAAAAAGCATGTTACTGTCATTTGTTGATAAAAATCATTTTAGTCTAGAATATCTCGGAGATGATGATGATGAGACCGGAGAGAGATTTACTAAACTACCTTACAATGATTCAGTACAGGTAAATGGCTTTGCATTCTATGTTGATCTGGTGAATCCCAAAACAATAAATGAATACCTAGGCAGGGAATTGATTGTTAGGTTCTATGACCCTGAAAATTTAACTCGTTTGTATAGTACAAGACTAGGAGCCAAATGGGCAGGAGAAGGTGCGTCCGTTGTAGAATTAAATTTAACAGGATCCACACCAGAAAAGGAAAAGGCATTTCTTAAAAGATTTATTGAAAGATATCAACTCTATGATGTAGATAAAAAGAACCAAGTAGCTATTAAATCGCTCGATTTTTTAGAAGAACAACTGGAAGTGATTGGAGATTCTCTTAGGTTTTATGAAGATCAGATAGAGAGTTTTAAACAAAAAAATATAATTACTAGCCTAGACGCAGAAGCACAGCGTCTATATCAGAAATTAGAAGTTTTAGAAACACAAAAAGTGCAAAGAATTCTTACTGAAAATTATTATATATATGTAATAAATAAGCTAAGTAAAGAATTATATGATGGAATAATTACTCCGCAAAGCGTTGGAATTGACGATGTAATTATAGCCACTTTAATTACCGAGTTAATAAGAATACAAGCAGAAATACGAATGTACCTTGATGTAGAGAAAGTAGAAGAGAATCCAATTTTAAGAGATAAGAAAAGAAGAATAAGTCAAATCAAAGAACAAATCATTAAGGCTATACAGACATCAAGAGAAGCTAGAGAGTTAGATGAGAGTTACCTGAAACAGCAAATAAGTGCGCTGGAGAAGCAATTGAATAAATTGCCCGGAGCTGAAAGAGCCTTAGTCAATATTCAAAGAAATTATAAATTAAGGGAAAATCTTTATATTTTTTTACTGGAAAAAAAAGCTGAAGTAGGGATTACAAAAGCTTCTGCCACATCAAGTATAATTGGAGTTAATCCCCCAATAATAGGGGGAATTATTTCTCCTAATGTTAAGCTGAATTATTTACTAGCCTTAAGTTTTGGTATGATAATCCCTATTGTTATTTTCTTTTTGATGGAGATTATGAATAAAAAAATCCAGGCAAAGGAAGATATAGAACAATATACCAACGCACCTTTAATAGGCGGAGTCGGGCACAATCCAACATTAAACAATCTAATTGTTTATGAAAAACCAAGAGGTGCTGTAGCTGAAGCATTTAGAGCATTAAGATCGAATTTAAATTATTTTACTCAAAATGCTGACAAAAAAGTATTTCTGGTGACCTCATCTATTGCTGGAGAAGGAAAAACGTTCACTTCAACGAATCTTGCTACTGTGCTGGCAATGTCAGGTAAAAAAACTTTATTGATAGGGGCTGATCTAAGACGACCAAAATTGTTTGATGATTTTGAAATAGAAAACAATCAAGGGTTAAGTCAATATCTCTCAGGAATGATTGGTCTAGAAAATCTTGTTATAAATACAAAAATTGAAAACCTTAGTTTAATATTAGGTGGACCTGTACCTCCAAATCCTAGTGAATTATTAATGAGGCATGAGATGGATGAGCTCATTGAATATCTTCTTACCAAATTTGATTATCTTATACTTGATACACCACCTGTGGGTTTAGTAACAGATGCATTTGTTCTAAATAGATTCGCAGATCATATACTTTATGTAGTAAGGCAAAATTATACACCGAAAGATGCATTAATGTCATTGGAAGAATCCATTCAATTAGGACAATTGGATAAGATTAGTATTGTCTTCAATGATATAAGAAAAAATGGACCTGGATATGGTTATGGGTATCGATATGGTTACGGCTATGGATATGGTTACGGCTACAGCAGTAATAAAAGAAAATTGGGAGGATACTACGAAGAAGACTAGGGGCAGAGTAATATTTTTTCTAGTAATAGGTTAGAATTTCTTCCAAAAAAACTTGTTCTAAATTTAAGCTTATGCTATAATTGAGTAATATAATTACTCAATATGCCATGGAAAGCAATTTATACAAAGCCTCGTCATGAGAAAAAGGTTAGTGAGCTTTTAATACAGAAGGGCATTAATGTCTATTGTCCATTACAAACAACAATAAAACAATGGAGTGATAGAAAGAAAAAAGTTAAAGAGCCTATTTTTAAATCTTACGTTTTCGTTAATTGTGATGATGATGAAGAATTGAAAGTGCTTCAAACAAATGGAGTTGTACAGTTTCTTTTTTACCTTAAAAAGGTAGCAGTAATTCGAAATCAAGAAATTGCACAAATCAAAAACTTCATTGAGGGTTATGAAAATATTGCATTAGAGTATATAAACAGGTGGGAAGTAGGGGACAAGGTATGTATAGGTGATGGCGGTATGAAAGGTATATTTGGAGAGATTATAGATATAAAAGGACGAAAAGCTAGATTGCTCCTTGATGAAATGGGTATTGGTCTTGTTGCCGATATTCCGTTAAGTCGTCTAATAAATTAATATTTTGAGCGATAATTTATTCCAAGTTTTGTGAGTCAATATGTGACTTGCAGAGCGGAGCTGTTTTCATCTTATAAAAAGGACTTTTGAAAAATATATTTTATAAGATGTGAGGGTTAGGATAAGTTTGGTGTCTATCAAAAAATGATGTAAATAAAATATTTATTATACTTTCCCGTAGTAACTCAATGTATATTGCTTCTAGTTGAGGTAATCCCACTAAGAATTTACTTCCTATTATTGAAGTTAGAACATAAAATACTTTTCATCCTCTGACTTAATAAAAACCTCTGAAAGGTTGTTAAATGAAAATTAAAGTAATTCTCGCAAAACAATTCTACACTCTCTTCAAAGTAGTTATCAAATTCTAACTCCAGACTTAAAATACTAAGCTCATAATTTAAAGTGCTAGACACTCTTATCACTTCTAAAACACGTATTAAGCTATTACTTAAGTTCTTCCTTAATAGCAGTACGCAGGGCTATTTGCGTAATCTTGAGGTAGAGTTCGGTGATAGTACCAATGCCATCCGGCTGGAGTTAAACAAGTTTGAGCGGGCAAGAATGCTCACATCTATGACCGAGGGCAATAAAAAAATATTCAAAGCTAATACCGAGCATCCGTTATTTCCTGAAATACAGGCACTCGTACGCAAGTATGTGGGTATCGATCAATTGATAGAACAGATACTCACGCGTGTAGGTGATCTGCAGTTGGCCTGCCTCGTGGGCGATTACGCCAAAGGCATTGATTCAGGGAAAATGGAAATACTTCTCATTGGAGAGTCTCTCAATGAATCGTATTTAAAAATACTGAGCAAAAAGGCGCAGGACATTATCCATAGAGAAGTGAGCTATAGGGTGCTAAATAAGAAACAGTTTGAGGAAAGGGGATATACTTCTGGTGATTGTTTGGTATTGTGGGATAAATATAAAATTTAGCTGTTATAAAGTAATTCTTATCCGTGCTATTCAATTCTCTTGACTTCGCCATTTTCTTACCAATAGTATTCGTTCTCTATTGGTTTATTCTTAATAAGAGTTTAAAGCTTCAGAATTTTTTAATTGTAGCGGCCAGTTATTTATTCTATGGTTGGTGGGACTGGCGTTTTCTCTCACTCATTCTTTTCAGTACTCTAGTCGACTATGGAGTAGGTCTTGGAATGCATAGAAGCTCTTCTGAGAAGAGAAGAAAAATACTACTATGGGTAAGTATTGTTGTAAATCTTGGTTTTTTAGGCTTTTTCAAATACTATAATTTCTTTTTGGACAGTTTTGTTTCCGCCTTTTCCTTTTTTGGAAGGGAGTTGACAATAAGTTCTCTGCATATTATTCTGCCTGTAGGAATTAGTTTTTATACTTTCCAAACTCTAAGCTATAGCATCGATGTATACAGAAGGAAACTGGACCCTACTAGGGATTTCATTGCCTTCACCGCCTTTGTAAGTTTCTTCCCTCAATTGGTGGCAGGCCCTATAGAAAGAGCCACCAATCTTCTCCCTCAGTTTTATACTAAGCGAACCTTCGATTACGCCCAAGCGGTAGATGGGATGCGCCAAATACTTTGGGGGCTTTTTAAGAAAATAGTCATAGCCGATAATTGTGCCACCTATGCAAATTTAATTTTTAATAATTCGGACGAGTACAATGGAAGTACCTTACTTTTGGGGGCGGTTTTTTTTGCGTTTCAAATCTATGGCGACTTCTCAGGGTACTCCGATATTGCTATCGGCACCTCCCGACTTTTCGGGTTTACTCTGATGCAGAATTTCGCTTTTCCTTATTTCTCTCGTGATATAGCAGAGTTCTGGAGAAGGTGGCATATCTCGCTTTCTACCTGGTTTCGCGACTATCTATATATACCGCTAGGAGGAAGCAAGGGAGGGGTATGGATGAAGGTACGGAATACCTTTATTATATTCTTAGTAAGCGGTTTCTGGCATGGAGCCAATTGGACTTTTGTGGTATGGGGTGCATTGAATGCTCTTTATTTTTTGCCTCTCCTGATATTGAATAAAAATAGGCACAATCTAGAGATAGTGGCAAAGGACAGTTTATTACCTTCTTTTAGTGAGTTTATTCGAATGATGTTTACCTTCGGGCTCACTACTGTTGCTTGGATTTTCTTTAGAGCGGAATCGGTAAGCCATGCATGGGGTATACTAAGTCAGATATTCTCAGCTAGTCTGTTTTCAAGCATAGTATTGGATACAAAGGGCATATTGATACTAGGTATAGTAGTAATTTTTATCTTGATTGAATGGTCAGGACGTAATGCACAATATGCTCTTCAATATACAGGGCTTAGGTGGATTCTGGCGCTTCGCTGGGGAATGTATGCTTTCTTGTTATTACTTATAGTGCTATTTGGTGGCACCGAACAACAGTTTATATATTTTCAGTTTTAGCCAATGAAGAGATTTCTGCTTCGATTTGCTTTATTTAGCACCATTATGGGAACTGTCTATGCCCTGTTCTCATACTTTATACTTCCCCAGATCTTGGTTTGGGCATTTGGTATGAATGTTCAGAATCAAATTGACCAGTCATTCCAACAAGCGAATGAAAAGGATTATGAATTGCTGATAATGGGTAACTCAAAAATGTATTGTGGTGTTAACCCAGATGAGTTTTCAGTACCCGCCTACAATTTTTCACATAATAATGATACCTATAATCAGATTTATTATAAGCTTCTTTGGCTTGAAAAAAATAATAAAAAATTTGATTATCTCATCTTAGGTACCGATTACTTTCAGTTTGGTTTTATTTCTGATACTAGAAATTATGCCTATACCCCTTATTTAGGAGAGCAGTATGCTAAAGATTACCCCGCGGTCTCATGGAATATTTCGAGAGTTAAGAATGAGCTAGAGTTTCTGAAGCCGTATAAATTAAGAACCCTCATAGATTTTCCTTATGCGAAACATGATTTGAAAAGAAATGGTCAGTTTGTAAGACGAGGAAGTCCTGGTGAAATAATGATTCATAAAAGAGATTCGAAATTTTTAGAATTGCAAACAAAATATTTTGAAAGAATTACTTCTTTTTGCAAGTCAAGAGGGATTAAATTGATAGTTTGTATGCCTCCTTTAAGACACGAGGAGATTAAGCAATACACCGTTAAAGAAATTCAGTATTTTGGATCGTTTATTTCTAGGTATATCGTAGGAGATGTTGTATTTCTTGATTTTTCTAATAGCGACAACTATACTAGTAATGATTTTATTGATATGTTTCATCTAAATCAAGATGCTGCTGTAAAATTTAGCCAAGAGCTTAATACATTAATTAATTATAATTTCAATAACTAAATTTATTA
>CAYGNU010000269.1:0-6447 GCA_964351175.1 uncultured Roseivirgaceae bacterium
GGATTTTCCAGCTCATCAATATCCAGAACGGCCATTGTTCTTTGCATACTGATGTCAGGATATGCATTTAACTCCTTGGCAGAAACAATCTGAACATGAGAGTTTTCAGCATTGAAATAGTACGGTGTTCCAGATGTTTTATCTGCATCTTTAACATTGCCGTCAAAGTGAGAGTCTTTATCAATAACAAGTGTATTGTGTGCAATGGTCTCTTTAGCCCAACTTGTGTTTTCTTTAAGATATCCTCCTCCATCTTTGTGATCAATATTGACCCACCTGGCTGATCCGTAATCCTGAATGACTTCATCTGAACCATTGTATAATAAGAAACCGAGACGATCAAAATGACCATGGCCCATACCATGTTTGGCATATTTCATCATCAGTGTTAAGCCATTCTTCCTTATGATTCCTATAGCCCCTTCATCGCCTTTAGCTCCATCTGATAGTTCAATACTTTTGTATTGATATGGCTTAGCGTTACCCTCAACTATAGCTCTTGCTGCAGCTAAACCTGAATCATTGAGTGGAACACGACCTTGTTCTTCAATAATTGAAAGCAATTGATTATCATTTCCACCAAAGTAATACGCCATACTCACAGCATTGACCAGCTCTCTTGAACTAAGAGACATTCCCTTTTGAGCATCATTAATTGGAAAAAACTCTCCAACAGCATTGGTTTGATTTATCAATGCATCTACTGATTTGATTAAGAGCCCGTTTCTATATTTTAAAATGTCCAGTTCAGGCTTCATATTAGCCAACCCCTGAGCAAAAATTAGAAAGGGATACATGGCATAACGCTGATAGTATGGGCCTTCTGTGTAATAACCATCTGGTGAAAAGGCATTATCTAACTGCGCAAAAAAACCAGCTTCTTTTTGACCTTCTAGCTGAATGGCGCCACCATCATTATCTTTTACAACATCACCAGGCACCTTAACATCAAGTCCATTTAATGCCCAGTCCAACAGTTCTTCATCACCCATTACCAAACCTATCATACCAACTGCGGCATTACCCCAAGTACTATGATTATGAATGCGATTAAAAAACTGCGGATTTTCTATTGAAATATATTCAGCATAAGGCCTAAACAGTTCCCTATTTAATTTTTTAACCGTTTTTTTATCTAGCCAGTCATATATACAATCATACGCCTGCGAGGTATAAACTAGCCAGTTAGCATCATTTAGGCATTGCCAAAAGAACTTTCCGCGAGCATAAGAGCGCTCTTCTGGATGTTTACCAAGTGTAGGGTAGATTTCAGCATAGGCTAATAGCATGTCCCTGATGTATTCAGCATATTTTACATCTTGAGTAATCTGAAACAAAACACCCGCTTTTTGCATTGCAAAGAAGTTGGCTTTATGCCTTTCATGTGTATAGCCACCCGCCATGTCTTTGGGTACCGGTACATCAATGCCTGCTTGAATTTCATGGTCTACTTGTTTTTTAACTGACTCTAGTGTCTCATCAAATAAAGGGGCTTTACCAAGCTCAGCTTGCATTGATTTCACACCATCGATGGTTAAAATCAAGTTAGGATGATCCTGAGCATTAGCACTCATGAATAAGATTATAAGCGATATGGTTAATATTATTCTCATTTGTTATATACCACAATGTTTTCTGATTCATAAGGCTCACCATTAGTTTTAAGACCTGCTGCGTTGGTAAACGTCACATTTGAGACTTTAGTGATTGGCTCACCATTGGTCATAAATAAGTCTATGCCTTTACTATCGGTAATTTGAACACCACTGATATTCAAATTCTGAACTCCATGAAAATGAAGCACAGCATCAACCTTATTTCTCTTACCTTTTCCAGAATTAATTATTTCAACATCACTTACAGATACGATGGGTCCAAACGTGCTCTCATCTGTCCCCCCCCTATAGATATTAGCAATGCTGCCCTGTACATCTTCAAACTTAGAGTCAAGGATTGATACATTCTCAACATTGTATATCCCTAAGTCCTCCACTTCTGTGTCAAGCGTTAATATCGATCCTGTAACATTTTTAAAGTTTGAATTGATAATCTGTATTGAATCAGCAAAAGTGTTTTTATAAATCTTCAGAAAATCGAATGTGTGATTCTTATCCAAGTCTTTCACTTCACAATTCTTCACAACCAGTGCATAGTTTTGATTCATGCTATATTTACTGGTGCTTATCACATTATTACCGGCCTGATCAGGAGATTCTGCACCATCAACAAGGATGTTATCAAGAAGTAATGCTCCACTATTTTCAATTTTGAAGAAACTTGACTTCTCAGATTTAATGATTGCTTTTGTTCCCTCATTTGACTTTATGCTTATTGAATGGTTTACAAAAGCATATTTAGTCATAAGGTATTCAGCTCCATTTTCAAGAACCAATATATCGCCTGGGCTTGAGGCCTCTAAAGCCTCAAGTATTGTGTTTTCACCGGGTGCTACATTGGTAGTCTTGCCGGAATCAAACGCTGTTACAATTTCATTTCTTGGATAGTAGCTTGCTCCAGTCTCTTCTTTAGATACTGGTAACTCGATTTCACCAAAACCTATTTCATCAATCAAAGAATTATCTGGAACTCTTAGTCCATTTTCATTTCTTGTTACATTAAAAGGTACCTTTTCAAAACCATTTGGTAATGGAATAGTTGCTTCTTCATTTAGCACATTTCCTTCAAAGGAGATACCTGAAACATCATCATAAATTGTGAATGGTTCAAGGTTGGTTTTACCCATGATTATGTTGTTCTTGAAGGTAGTACCCACTGGTACTGCAGATCGCTCTTCATCACTACCTGCGCATAGTTGTATGTAGTCACTGTCTACCACTATATTGCTTTCCATCTTAGAGTCCACCACTTGATTGTATCTATTGATAGGTGAGTTAGGCACGCCATTCATAATCACCAGCGCCCCACGGAACCTGTAGCCAGTTAACCCAGCCATATAGTTATTTTTAACGGTCTGATTTTCATTTATAATTCTGATACCTCCTGTATTGGCCTTTCGGTTACCCAAGAAATAATTGTTCTCTACAAGGGTATGATGCCCATGACGCATAGTGAGTGTGCCTTGACTTTCGAAGAATACATTATCTCTAAATTCATTGCCACAAGACTTGTTAGATATGATCTCGTGCTCACCATTGCATCGATCAAAATAATTCTTCCTTACAATCGAGTTAGAATATTTTCTTGAGTAATGGCTGGTTCCAATTCTTACAGTTTCACCTCCATTTGATCCGAGCACCTGACGTGGTCCAAAATAATTGTACTCTACTATGTGTCCATTTTCCTGACTTGCCTCAGTATTCATTTTGATGGCAAAAGTGACTCCCTGATTACCCTTATTAATCAAAGTATTATGATCAAACTGGTTGTTCTTTCCATAAATTGATACCCAGGTATCTGCATCAAATCTTTCAGGATTGTTAAAACCATCAATGACACAATTGGTAATTCTCGTATGGTTGGCAAGTGTCTCTTTGCTGGTTCTAAGAGCAATTACTTCACTTGTTGGAGTAAATCCATCTTTGAAGACCAAATCTGACACAACAATGTATTCTCCTGATACTCTAAGATTGGATTGGCCAGAAATTATTACCTTGCCTGGGGTCTGCGCACTTAATGTTATTGGAGCCTCAGCAGTACCATTGGCAATAAGCTTAAGTTCTACATTTTCCCAATTCCCATCGGCCATGACTAAATTATCACCTGATTTAAGGTTGGAAACCGCCTTATTAAATTCTGAAATATTGTGAACCAATATCCCCCCTTCCTCCTGATTACAGGAGAAAAAGGTAGATATCGCTAACCAAACGAAGAAGTATCTTATATTTTTAAATGTCATATTATGGATGTGTAACTTCAAGTGAATAATATTTTACTTTGGCAAAAGAGCCTCCATCATTAGTACCCAAATAATTTCCAGCTTTGAAATAATTTTCAAAAACACCCCATTTTTCCATATGGATATCATCAAAAACAAATGTTTCATCGTCATCCATAGTTACTACCAACTTCCCTCCGGACACCTCTACTTGTAATGTGAACTTTTCAATACCTACTTCTCTGGAAAAATATTTACTCTCATTATCTGTCCATGAAGAGGTTTTAAGTATCTCAGCATAAGTAGCGTTCACATCTTTCAATTTTTTAGTAACCACTCTTACTTTGTTATCCTGCCAATAGATTTTCAGGACAGGTGGAGCATTATTATCATCCTCGCCAATCAAATCTCTTTGTTCATTAGTAAGCCTACCATGAATCTGCATTATCATAGTCCGATGTGGGTCTCCATCGGCATCTACTGAAATCTCAGGAACTGATAGTGTGCCTCTCATGACACCTCCTTCTTCAAAAGTCCAATTAGAGTTATTGCTACCAGCCACCATTTGTTCTCTCAGTTCAGTTCGGGAGTAGGAGGTATTTGCTGTTGTTGAACCTGGATAAGTATAAAATACTAAAGCACCGTCTATAGAGTCATTGAACATGTATGGCAATAACGTTTCATTAGTAGCATATTCAAGGATCTCAGGCGGCTCAACTTCAAGAGCTTTCCCATCCGCTCTGGGAATAGGCAAAGTAACTTTCCAATTTTGAAGATTTATTTTTGGCAAGAAATAATCTACACCTTCTACACCTGATTTATTACCGGTTTCTTCTGGTTCCTCCACTGGCTCTTCAACCGGAGGATTAATAACAGGAGCAGGAATATCTTCCTCTCCTTTACAACCAAAAGAGAAAAAACAAAGTAACGCGACCAGGATGTAAGTGCTACCCAAAGAAACCTTCGGGTAGCTTATTTCAATCTTCATGAAGTTATATTGACTAGTTTTCAGTAATTACTACATTATCTATAAAGACTTCATTACTGCTATCTATAGCATTTAAAGCCCTTGCATAAATGACTATTTTATTGGTAGATGGCGTAAATGTGAAAGTAGTTGTTGTGAATACTGTCTTATCAGTATTGAAGTCATTGGTAATATCAAAATAGGCATCTATAACAGGATCACTTGTAGACACATCAATACCTGCCTCAGTAGTGATTTCTGTATTTAGAATAAATACTTCAGTATCAATACCCATGGCTTCTGAGCGTGTATCTATGGAGAAAGAATATTCAACACCTTGTTCTACTTGAACAACCTGATATAGTCTACGACAAGGATCACTTATTTTTCCACCTCTAGTTCCGTTATTTCCATCGCTAGTACTGCCAATTTGCTCGTTGGTACAATACGTAGCATCTATGTAATCATTTAATGCCGAATTGTTCCACAATGCTGCATAGGGGCTCGGTATCTCATTTCCACCTTCATCTAATATGGTACTGTTAGGTGTCATATCCCAAGAATCAGCATTATCACCCGTGCTTGCTGTGTGATCGTCAAAAGTGCCATTAAGAACTTTAACAACAAATCCTTCGGCCACAGTTACTTCTTCCGTAGCAACATCTGTATTGCCAGTAATACTGTATGCTGTAAGCGTGACTGTATAAATACCATCTTCATCATAATCATGGGTCGGGTTCATCCCTGTAAATTGATAGCCATCGCCAAACTCCCACAATAACATCTCTGCATCTTGAGATGCATCCATGAAAGTATATGATTTATAGTCATCTGGATCTATTTCATAAGTAAAACCTGCTGTAACAGGAGCCTGAATATCAATAGTTGATTTAAATTCACCAGTGAGTCCACCTTCACTTTTAGACGTTAAGCTAACTGTGTAAATACCTGCTTCTTCATAAACATGTGTAGGTGATTTTTCTGTAGAGGTATTCCCATCACCAAAATCCCATGAATAAGTAGAGGCATTTAAAGAGCCGTTATTAAAGGTATATTCCAGGTAGTTTACTTCACTTTGCTGGGCTGAGAATGATGCCGAAGGAGGTACTGCACCAGCACGTCCTATTTCAATAGTGAAATCATCTAATCTTGATTCTGCTATGCCATCATTATAGAAATAAATCGCGATTTTGGAGCTTTCCCCTGAACTGAAAGAAACCGAACCAGCTACATAAGTTTCTGGATCATCCTGATCGTTAACTGTTACAGATCCAAGCAATGCCGCTTGAGTTTCTTCATGAGATGTAAACGTTCCTCCGTTAGCTTCTACATCAAGGATGTCAACTGTGATATATCCTGTAGGTTCTGCCAACATGGTATAAATAAAATTAATATCATAATTAGTCTCAGGTGCAACAATTATCTCCTGATAACCAATTCGCTTATCACCCCCCGGTGGCAGTTTAGCTCCCTGAGAACCAGAAACAACAGGGCTTCCAGTAATTTGAATTACTCCGCCCAAATCGTTATTTCTCCAAGAATCTCTTCCGTCACCAGAACCACCTTCCAGCTGACCATCCTCAAATCCAGGCTCCATTATAATCGGCTGGTAAGGTCCCTCTTGCACCGCAACTTCTACGGTAAC
>CAYGNU010000270.1:0-6443 GCA_964351175.1 uncultured Roseivirgaceae bacterium
TCATTATACAACATCGATTTCCTCAATTTGAGGTTTTTTACAGTTTATGGCCCAAGACAAAGACCTGATTTGGCGATAAACAAATTTGTACGCCTTATCAATGACGGATTGCCAATTCCGTTTTATGGAGATGGAACTACCCTTAGAGATTATACTTATATAAGTGACATTGTAGATGGAGTTTTGCAATCGATGAATTACGTGATGAAACATGACAATTTATTTAATACAATCAACCTTGGCAATAACAACCCAATAAGCTTGAGCAAGCTAGTTTCTACTATCGGTACAATCCTTAATAAGGAAGTCCTTTTCGACCTGTTACCAAAACAGGCTGGCGATGTTGTACTGACTTGTGCCGATGTAAGCAAGGCTTCTAATCTTATAGACTATAATCCAAAAGTGACCATAGAAGAAGGGCTAAAAAAGTACATTGAATGGCAATTAAACAAGAAAGTTGATTCATGAAAGTGACCTATAAACTTCTGATCATTACCATTGTTTGCATTTTAAATTTTAGCACTAACAATCTCTATTTAAAGCCCGACATTATGGAGGCCAGAAACCTTATAACTGCGCGGGAAATTGTTAAAGAGGGAAATTGGCTAAACCCGACCATGAATGGCTACCCAAGACTAGCAAAGCCACCTTTTCCTACTTGGATCAATGCAGCTATCGCTAAAGTGTACCCAGTTGATAATTTAGCCGTACATAGAATCCCAGCAGCTATTATGGGCTTTCTAATGGTACTTGCTGTGTTTTTTATTGCCAAAGGCATTTCTGGTAATGAAAGGACAGGTTTTTATGCAGGATTAGTGGCAGCTACCAGCTATTACCTCATATTGATGAGCAGACAGGCCACTTGGGATATTTATTGCCACTCGTTAATGGCTGTTTCGATAGCATTCTTAGTCGTTAAATGGTCAAATAAACAATGTTCACTTTGGCACTATGCAATGGCTGGTCTATTTATGGGGCTGTCTTTTATGAGTAAAGGTCCAGTCTCATTTTATGTGATATTAATTCCATTTATCATCAGCTGGTTTTTTATTATGAAAAACGTTTCCTTCAAAGAAGAATGGAAAGGTTTATTGATCATGTTGTGTGTCTTTTTTGTTGTTGGCTTAGCTTGGCCATTGTACCAAATTACGGTCAATTATGAGCTATTAATGAAAGTGGTAAGTGCCGAAAGTCAAGCATGGACCGAACGGCATGTGAGACCTTTTTATCAATACTGGGGATTTTGGTCGCATGTAGGCATTTGGTCATTATTTGCTTTGGCAACACTTGTTTATCCTTACATGAAATCAAGGCTAAATTTGAAAGAGTATAAATTCTTTCTTTTTTGGCTAGTTATAATGGTTGTGCTGCTTTCAATTCCAGCAGAAAAGAAAGAAAGGTACCTGTTACCGGTAATCATACCGCTATCGTGCTTGATTGGATATTTTATTAATTACTTATATCAGAGTTGGAAAAAGAAAAACTTAAGATTGGCAGACAAAAATCTAATTAAAGTATTTATATCGCTTCTAATCTTAATAAGCCTAGCATTTCCTTTTCTAAGTTATTTCGCAAATAAAGAAATAGCTTCAGTTATTACTTTCATTATTTTTTGGGGTATTGCTGCGTGGCTAGTCTTTACGCTCAAATCTTTAAATATTGCATACTTGGTCATTGGGTCAGTCTTGCTAATGACTGCTGCCACTATTTTTGGTGTTAAAGATCTAGAACCAATAACCAACCCTAATTACAGAGAGTTGTCTGACATTAAAAGTAGCTCATTTTATGAAAAGGATTTTTATTCTAGTAATATAAATCCAAAGCAAATATATGCTCTAGGCAAAAAAGTGGATACACTACAAATCAAAAATGCTGAGTTTCTTCCGCCTTTAAAGGATGAATTTGTTGTGATTGAGTATTATACCATTAATGCAAATGCTTTTAAAAACGGGGCGTTTACCATCGAGCCTCTAGATGCTGTCCCATTCGATAAAAAAAATGAAAAAGCAATAGTTTACTTTTATTTAGCAAGGAATAAAAACTCACTTATTGACAGTATTCAATAACTGTTTATCAATTAAAACAACTAAAGTAAATAGTTGAAAATTATTGAAACAAGCCTCTTTGATTGGAACTAGTATAAAACAAAACACCCCTAAAGAACCTAGTCTTTAGGGGTGAATCGTTGTCTATAGTTGGCTTTATTGATGCTAAGATAATATCATTTATGATAAAATCAAGCGTTAAAACGTTTTAATACATAAAAATATCGATTAAACACCTAATTTGTAGTTGAATTGCATTAATTAGCTTTGATTGAATCGACTTGAGTTGTATCATTCAACTCCAATTTATCTCCAATGCGTTCTTTTAGTTGAGACTTAGAACCAGGGAAAGTAGTTCTTGAAGATATGTCATAACCTATATAGATCATGATTGCGAAAAAAAGAACCGCTAATAGTAGAAATATTTTTTTAGACTTACTCATCTAAGTTTGGGTTGTATCCACAAATATGCTACGGAAAGAACAAAAATCATGTAAAACCACCATAAAGATATATCAACCTGCTTTTCTACAGTTGCTTTTGAAAAATGATCTCCCATTCTTTCCATCCTACTATTGGCTTCTATCCTACTCGCTAGGTTCAGTGACTTAAAAGCCGTCTCCTTATGAGTGTAGAACCAAACTCTATTTAATTCAGGTTCATTCATATCCAAATAATTCCAGCCTGAATGATTTGGCCATAGTTGGCCTTCCCACTTATCATTTACCAACATATTCCGTTTCATAGCAATCTCAGCCCCCTCATAAATTATTCTGGTTAGACTATCACTGTTTACTACAAACTTCATTGGCTGATTCTGATAGTTTAGCTTGTTATTAATAGACCACTGTTTTCCCTGTGGCTTAAGACAGCTTTCGATCAATGCCTTCCATAAATTTTGATATCCCTTTTCATTACCAGACAAAACCAATTCATAAGTATTAGTAAAGGCGGAAAAAGTGTATTTACCCAAACCATAAGGCATGCCCGTAACCACACCTCCTTTATCATCTCTATAAATAGTTTCTGACATGGCATTTGGTATAAATCGATAGGATGATGTTTGTAATTCTAAAGTTTCATCTTCAAAAGGCAAGACAAATAACTCATTCTTAACAGTATTAAACTTAGCATTAACCCAGTCAGGTAGCTTTTTAACTAAATCGTCCTTTCCCGCTAATAAAAGCAGCCCTAACCCGTCATTTCGAACTGCATTTGCCAAATTGCTCTTCTCATTACTAGATAAGGAGGCAAGTTGAGACGCATTTATAATTACAACATCAAACAACTTTAGCTTTGCTTCAGTCAATCTCTTTAACTCACTTAAAGTGCTTCCATTACTCTCATACCGATATTTATCTGTTGAGATTTGATTCCTAATAAAGTAGTTGTGATCTGAAGTTTCAAGAAACTGTTTCAAAAACCGACTTTCAAATGTTGGAAAAGCGTTGATTAATAATATATCAAACTTCTTAGCTGGGTAGACTATGATAGGGATAGATTCCACATTAGCCAATTGAGCATTTGCATCAAATTGACTTAGTGTTAATACATACATGCCAACTGCTTTAAGTTTGCATCCAAGCTTTATTATTTCCTGATCTTTAGACACGGTTAACGAATCATATTGCTCTCCTAGTCCCTGAAGAACAAACTTATGTCCTACAGCATTGTTTACTTTAAACCTAACCTCTACCTCTTCGCCTAATTCAACTTTTTGTGGGTAGCTAATATTAATAATGCCTGTTGGTAATTCATTTCGAATATATTGAACATTTAACTTATCTACTTTCCATAAGTCATATTGAGGAATTCCAAAGCCGTCAATAATAACATTGGTACTTAGGTGTTTGGACTGAACTGTATCTGACCATTTAATAAAACTTGCCTTAGGATGAATAATCATAAGGCTATCTTTTTTATTACTACCTTCTGTAAGAATAACAGTTAGATGACCCTCATTTCGTTTTAAATAAAATGGTTTTAAGGCTATAAAAATTACTGATATTATGGCTAAGCATAGGGCTGCAATTCTAGAAAGTATTTGTTTTTTATCTTTTCTAGCTACTTCTATCCAAACTGAGGCCGCCAAAAGTACTATGCCTCCAAATAGGAATAGCTGCCAATTATCAATCTGCCTCACACCTAACTCGTCAATCATTCGCAGCTTTGTTCAATTGGTTTAGATAAGACTTGGTAAGGGCATCTTCGCTTGCAACATTAGTCGCTGGCGTTGGAAGGTTATCAGGAATTGCTTGATGAAGTTGACTTTGAACTTGCAATAGAACCGTTTCCAATTCCTCTGGCTGGACCGTTCTTAATGAGAGTCTTTGTAATAATTGGAGTACTTCGAGATATTTTATTGGTGAATCGATGGCAATACCAGCTAACTCGTCTCCAGCTTTTTTAAATATTGAGGCATCATAACCTTCCACAGGTGCACTCTTTAATTGCTCTACATAACTAATTGCGGCCACTATAGATGGATATTCACTACCTATATTTTCATTCTCGGCAAAACGAGTAAGCGTTTCCACTTTCTCTAAATCACCTGTTAAGCGTTTTTCTTCTTTAATTGGTGGTGGATCAAAACCCATACGATGTACATAAACTCTAGCGTGATTTTTAATCTCTTTAATTAACTCCAATGCTTTGTATTGATATGGCAAAGACTTCTCAGGTTGAAATAACCTAAGATAAAGTTCAGCATCCCACATTACATTCATAGCAGCTCTCAACTTGCCTTTTATGGAGGCTATATATAAAGTTGTTTCCTCTGGATCATCATGATTGTGCATATATGCTTCCAAAGGATTGCTTTCCTCACCCTTCTCCTCTGGCACAAGGTTATGCTCATTTTCAGTATCGTGAGCATGAGAATATGCTGCTAATGGATCAGTTTCTTCTTCTGTTTCATTCAATTCACCTTCTACCATCTCTTGAGTTTCTTCGGTGATACCTGTCTCAAATTCTTCACCCATAAACTGACCATATTTGAGTCTCAAGGCTTTTTGATCATAACCTAGCTCGTTGCTTTTAGAATTAAAATCCTTCTTAGCCAAGGTTGCCTTATTCTTAATGAGTTTCTCTGTATCTATTATGAGCTGCCGCTGACTTCTGAAATAGTCGGGCATGAGATCAACACCCAAAGAACCTGCTAAGGTGAACTCAATTTCAGTAGTATCTCTGATGCTAATAAAAAAGGTCTCTGTTCTACTGCGGTTTGGTTTAGGTGCCTTGATATCGAACACCTCAACATAGAAGTACAATTCATCACCGGGCTCCATTTTAAGATCATCGAGATTGATTGTTTTCTTTCTATTGACAGATTTAGAACCCTTTTTAATAGGCTCATCAAATTCAAGCTGTTCTTCTCTAAACTTTACCGATTCACCAGAACCCTTACTGACCGTAGCTATTATTGAGGCAGCCGCTAGTCCAAAATCATCTCGCATATCAGTGGTAAAGGCAATGTCTTTAGGGTCTTCTATCTCTAATTGAGTAAAACGATCAAGGTCAATAATTTCAGCAATAGGCACCTCATCTTCAATAGCAATCAATTGGTAAATATCAGACTCGTAGCGATTATCTGAATTATCAGTAAAAACGAATTTATAAAAGCCTGATTCCTCTAACTTAAGGCTCACTTGATATTCATCTTTCCGTTTTATAAAATCAAATTTCTTTCCTCCCACCGTTTCAATCTGAACTTTATTAATAGGCTGATTAAACTCAAGTGACCAGCTAATTCTAGTGCGAATTAAAGCTGATAAATTCATTTGCGATGAACTTGTTGGCCGTAGTCCAGTATATGCGGGTGGAGTCAAATTGACTTTTTGTGATATGATTTTAGCAGGTATCTGCTTAACGGTCGAATCAGTTGGGTTAAAAACTATGGCATTGTTCTCTAAGCTCTCTTTATTGGGTTCTAGCTTATTATAAGCAGGTGCAATTTGAATAATGAAACTTACCAACAACATAATAACCAGAGGGCCAAACATTCTCATCCTGTTTATTGGAGGATAAATCGATTTGCCCATATTAGCAATTCTGTCACTAATTTTTTGCTGCTGTAGCGTAGCAAGAAAGGTAAGATTTGAAGCATCACTGGCTAATAAATAAGCACTATTTTCTGCATCTTCCAGTTTAGAATCCACCCAACTAGCACTTCTTTTAACATCAATTTTCCATGGCTGAAAATACAACAGCAAAAGGCCATACATTGGCAAACTGATAAATACTGCATGAAGTAGATTGAGCCCAAGATCATATTTAGAATTCAAAGAAAACATAATGACCGCCAGTCCGGCCAGCCAAAGTAGGCTCTCTAATACCAGTAATCCGCGCCACTGGTTCTTTAATCGGTTCAATATTTTATAACCTGCACTCATAATGCCT
>CAYGNU010000271.1:0-6439 GCA_964351175.1 uncultured Roseivirgaceae bacterium
TCAGTAAGCGTAGAGAAAAAGAAAGATCATCAGGAGAAGATACAGCAGGTTTTCACAGAAATGAGTAAAGTGGTGGTTGGTCAGGAAGCACTTATCAATCGCTTGTTAATCGGCCTTTTCACTCAAAGCCATATTTTGCTAGAAGGTGTACCTGGTATTGCAAAGACCTTAACGGTAAGTACCTTGGCTCAGGTGTTGCACCTGGACTTTCAGAGAATACAGTTTACACCTGACTTACTTCCTGCAGATTTGATTGGTACTATGATCTACAATCAAAAGCAGGCTAACTTTGAAGTAAAGAAAGGGCCAATATTTGCCAATATGATCTTAGCTGATGAGATTAACCGTTCTCCAGCAAAGGTGCAATCTGCCTTGTTAGAGGCCATGCAGGAGAAACAAGTGACCATTGGAGAAACAACGTTTCAATTGGACAGACCATTCTTAGTGCTAGCCACTCAGAATCCGGTGGATCAGGAAGGTACTTACCCTCTACCAGAAGCACAGATAGATAGATTTATGATGAAGGTGAATGTGGATTATCCTACCAAAGACCAAGAATTGGAGGTAATGCGCAGAATCTCGAACATGTCATTTGATTTTAATGTGAATACTGTATTGGATAAGCAAGATATATTTGATATCCGAAATGAGATCAATCAAACCAGTATTTCAGAATCACTAGAAAAATATATTATTGAATTAGTGTATGCCACTAGAGACCCAAGAGCCTATGGTTTAGATAATGAAGCCAATTATATTCAATTTGGGGTATCACCAAGAGCGTCAATCAATTTGAATTTGGCAGCAAAAGCAACGGCTTATTTTGATGGGCGTGATTATGTGTTGCCAGAGGATATTAAAGAGGTGGCGACAGATGTGATGAACCATAGAATTATTTTGAATTATGAGGCTGAAGCTGACAATGTTCAGACAAAAGATATAGTGACCACTATTTTGAATAAAATACCAATTAACAATTAGTTAATAAAGCATTTATTCTTATTCAATCGAAAGTAAAGGCCTCTTTTTGGAGGTCTTTTTTATTTCGGCAAAGTACAGACTTAACATTATATTAAACTTTTGTTTACATAGTTAATAAAGGCTTAATACCAATGAAGGCAGGACTTAACATTTGCTTCCCACATTTGTGGCACGTTTCAAAAAACTAAAAATTAAAACTAATTGTAATGAAAAAGATTTTAAGCTTGTTAGCTGCATTTGGGGTAATGTTTTACATTTCTTCTTGTAGCGATGATGATGATCCTGTAGTTGATAATGGCGTTGTGATATCAGGAATACCTGCCACAGCTACAATTGATAATTTGGCAACTCTAGGACCAGTAAGTGCAACTGTAGAAGGTGCAGATGGTCTTGTGAGTTTAGTTATTACGAAAGATGGCGGTGCGTTAGAGACAGTAGATTTAACTGGATCAACTACTGCTAGCTATGATTTCTCTTACACTGCGCTTGAAGCTGACGCTGATAAAAACCTAGTGTTCACTTTTACCGCAACTGATGTTGATGGTGACACAGATGTGGCTACTCATGTACTTTCAGTAGGAGCAGCAGAAGAGCCTGTAGAAACTCCTGTTGTAATAGTGAGGGGTGAGATTGAAGAGAACACCACATGGACAGCGTCTAACATTTATCAACTTGATACTCGTGTTACAGTAATTGATGGTGTAACGTTGACAATTGAAGCAGGAACAGTAATTAAGGGTAACGAAGGACAGGGTGCAGCAGCAACTGCTCTTTTAGTAGCAAGAGGTGGTACGCTAAATGCACAAGGTACAGCAGCTCTCCCAATTATTTTTACTTCTACGCTAGATCCTATTGACCCTGTTGATGTAGCGGCTGGTAATTATGCAAGTACTACGTCTGAGACTCAATCAGGTCTTTGGGGAGGAATTATAATTTTAGGTAAGGCACCTATCACTGGTAAAGATCCTAATACTGATGAGGAAAATCAAACAGAACTTCAAATTGAAGGAATTCCTTCATCTGATCAGAATGGCCTATATGGAGGAGCAGATGAAGATGATATTTCAGGTACTATATCATACATCTCAATCAGACATGGCGGAACTAACATAGGCTCTGGAAATGAGATTAATGGACTGACTTTAGGAGGTGTTGGCGCTGGCACTACAATAAGCAACGTTGAAGTAGTAGCAAACGCTGATGATGGTATTGAATTTTTCGGAGGAAGTGTTTCTGTTGATGGAGCGGTAATTTGGAATTCATTTGATGATTCAATGGATACTGATATGGACTACAATGGTAGCATTACAAATTTCATTATTGTTACTCCAAATACAGGCTCTGCTTTCGAATTGGATGGCCCTGAAGGTTCAGTTACAAGAGGTGAAGATCACATATTTAGTGAAGGCGTAATTTACGGTGGTGCTGATATCGATGCAATAGTTGACTGGGATGATAATACAAATGCTAGTCTTAACAATTTGTACTTCTTCGGAATCACAGCTGGCCGTGTTGATAGCTTCGGTGGTGTTGGGACTAATGCTAACAGCAATACAAGCAACTGGGAAACTGATTTGGCTGACAATTCAGGTGGATTCTTTACTGGAGCAGAATCAGTGCTTACTTTTGAGGTAGCTGTTGGATCAAAGTCTTACGGACCTACTGCAGCAGATTTTGCATGGACGTGGGCTGGTAACTCTGGAGCTCTTGCAGGATTGGGACTTTAATCAATATCTAAAAGATTAATGAAAAGGAAGATTGCCATTTGGCAGTCTTCCTTTTTTAATATTAAGTAATTGTTAACTATCGTTAAGTTACGATTAAGTCCATTTTTTGACGGATTAATCATTTTTCGAATGATTCACTTCCATCTTGGCACACTACATGATTAAATTAATATTATCTAAAGCTTATTATGCTTTGAAATATTAAAACTATAATAATAATAGAAGTTGAGCTGATGTAACCACTATCAATAGCTTTGCAGAAAATTTGAGGTAAATAATATGAACAAGTTTATTTTATTATTTGTATTTCTGGGCACTGCTTTATCTGCATTTGCTCAAAAAGGAATCATAAGAGGTACCGTTTTAGATAATGGTAATGGTGAGGCAATGATTGGCGTTACTGTTCTTATTCAAGGAACATCCACAGGAGCTGTGACTGACTTTGATGGTAAATTTGAAATAAAAGCAGCACCTGGCATCTACAGCATACAGGCTTCATTCATATCTTATGCTACTGTCACAGTAACAGGTGTTGAGGTTAAAGCAGATGGAGTAACATTAATTGATCAAATAGTTATGTCTGAAGATGTTGCTCAGCTTGCAGAAGTGGTAATTACTGCAGAAGCCATCCGTAATACAGAAGAGGCATTGCAAACAGTCAAGAGAAAGTCAGCTAATGTTATGGACGGAATTTCTGCAGCAAGCTTTCGTAAGATTGGTGATGGTGATGCAGGATCTGCCGCTAAACGAGTTACTGGTGTTTCAGTCGAGGGTGGTAAGTACATTTATGTTAGAGGACTTGGCGACAGATATACGAAAACAACACAAAATGGCATGGATATTCCAGGACTAGATCCTGATAGAAATAGTGTTCAAATCGACATCTATCCAACCAACTTAATCGACAACATGGTGATTTTAAAGACGTTTACACCGGAATTGCCTGCAGATTTTACCGGAGGTATCGTGAATATTGAAACAAAAGATTTTCCTGAAGAAAAAATATTTGATGTGTCTTTTGGTATTGACTTCAATCCATCAATGCACTTTAACAATGAATATTTAGGCTATGAAGGAAGTAGCACTGATTGGCTTGGTTTTGATAATGGTGAGCGTGATTTACCATCAAATGTTGACTTGAATAATGTCCCAACGCCTCTTAATACTCAAAATGATCAAGAAGTAGGTGATTTTTTAAGTCAATTTAGCCCAACAATGGGAGTGACGCAACAGACTAGTTTTATGAATTACAATCTTGGTTTGACAGTTGCAAATCAGTTTGAGCTGCAGAATGGCAATAATATAGGATACTTGTTTACGGGTAATTATAAGAATAATACTACGTTTTACGATGACGCTCTTTATGGTGAGTATCAAAATAACGTAAATGACCGTTCTCAAGAAGAATTTCAAAGAGCATTTACAATACAAGGACTTCAGGCAGAAAATAATGTTTTACTTGGTGGCTTAGCTGGAATAGCCTACAAAACTGATCTGTCTAAATATCGATTAACTGTCATGAGACTGCAAAACGGACAAAGTAAATCAGGTGCCTTTGAACTTGTAGATGATGAAAATGCCATTGGAAAATCAGGGTACACAGGGATTTCGGAGAACTTAGAATATGTTGAAAGAAAAATAACAAATATATTTCTTAACGGTGAGCATCATTTAGGAAATAATAACTGGACAATAGATTGGAGAGGATCAACAACTTTATCTTCTCAGGATGATCCAGATGTTAGAAAAACTGCTTTTACAAGAATAAATGATAATCTACGTTTTTCAGCTGGAGCAGCAGGAAATCCAACTAGAATTTGGAGGGAGCTTGACGAGATCAATGTTGTTGGAAAAGTAGATATCACAAATGATCTAAAGATATTCGGAAGAGACGCAAAAATAAAATTTGGTGTAAGTCACACCTATAAGGAGAGAGATTACAGAATTGTAGACTTTAATGTAAATTTCTTAAACGGTCAACAACTTGATTGGACAGGAAATGGTACTCAAGTATGGTCTGATGAGACGATATTTCCTGCGGGTAATGTTTTCTTGGTTTCTGGTTTCAGTAATCCCAACCCAAATGAATATAATGCCAATGCAAGTAATACAGGTTTTTATGCTTCTACTGAATTTTCTCCTGCTGATAGGCTCAAAGCTATACTGGGATTAAGGGCAGAAAATTTTGTGATGAGGCATACGGGAAGAGATCAGCAGGCAGCGGGTTATATAAGAAGCAGGATCTCTCAAGGCGTGAGTGTTGGTGATGCTATTGCAGAGGTTAAGGCTGATGGCCTTGGTAACGTATTAGACAATGACAAAGTGTTGGATGCTTTGGATTTTTTCCCATCTGCAAATTTGATTTATGCTCTCCGTGAGGAACAAAACCTAAGACTGTCATATTCAAGAACTATTGCAAGGCCATCATTTAAGGAACTTTCATTTGCCCAAATCTTTGATCCTGTGTCTAATCGGATATTTAATGGTGGTCTCTTTGCTATTGACAACTGGGATGGAAACTTAGTTCCAACAAAAATAGATAACATTGATCTCCGTTGGGAGTTATTTATGAAAAGAGGACAAATTGTTTCTGTGTCAGCTTTTTACAAGTCATTCGCAAACCCAATTGAATTAGTTAGACTACCACAGCAAAGAACCAACGTGGAGTACCAACCAAGAAATGTGGGGGATGGTCAACTTTTTGGTATGGAATTCGAATTTAGAAAATCTTTAGATTTTATTAGCCCCAATTGGAGTGTCAATGGTAATGTTACTATTGTGGAGTCGATTATTGATATGCAGGATGCAGAACTTAACATAAGAAGAACAAATACTAGAACTGGAGAAGAAATTGACGATACAAGAAGCAAGTCTGGCCAGGCACCATGGATTTTAAAAGCTGGAGTAGGTTATAACAATTTAGAGCGGGGGTTTGATGCCGGTTTGTTTTATAATGTGAAAGGCGAGACACTAGTTATTGTAGGTGGAGGATTAGATCCTGATGTCTTTTCTCAGCCATTTCATAGCTTGAATTTCAATATGAATAAGACATTTGGAGCTAACGATCAGTGGGGTCTAAATATAGGGGTGTCTAATATTCTTAATGACAAACTAGAGCAATTTTTTGAGAGGTCTTTTTCAAACTTAGACGATTCCCCAAATGAAACCTTTCAACGCTTTAATCCAGGGGTTTCATTTAATGCTGGAGTAAAATATTCATTTTAATCTAAACAAAGTAATATTAAAAAACGGGGCTCACGGCCCCTTTTTTAATTACTGCCTTGTATAGGGCAACCTTCCTGTCCAGCACCCGGACCTTCCAAATAGATTTTCAAATCTGCATTTCTAATTTTTGAGAGCCTTATCAACTCTATGCACTTACAGCCATTAAATATGCGTTTTCCATAATTTTTTCTATAATATGTATCCCAGTCTTTGGGATAAAGACCCCTAAGTCTTTTGTCCTGATATTGAATCCAACTTATTTGCTCTTGGTTGAATGTATTTATAAAGTGTTTGTCATCTTTATATTTTGCCCTTATTTGGTCCAGTAAAGACTTCTGTTCAAAGGCATATTTATCAAACTCTCCACATATTTCTTCATAATCGAAATCTGCAAATGAGTCGGTCTCATTAGTTTGACTACAACTTGATAAAATAATCAGCAGGACAACAATTATCTTATAATTTAAGCTTTTCATTTTCTTTAAATTTTAATCTCTGTTTTAAAT
>CAYGNU010000272.1:0-6421 GCA_964351175.1 uncultured Roseivirgaceae bacterium
TTTATCTGTTGATTTGTTTATGGGTTTTTGGGTTTATTCGTTGATTTGGTTATCGGTTGATTTGTTTAATTACCAGATGACAAGTTGCAACAAATAAGCGCATCAACAAATCAACTTTAACCCTAGAGATTAAATAGTATATCCCCCATCCGCGGTAAACTCCTGTCCGGTGCAGAACGATGAGGCGTCAGAGGCTAAAAATAACGCCAGACCTGCAATATCGATTGGCTCAGCCACCTGAGGTAACGCTTGTCTGGCTACTACATGCTTAAGTATATGCTCATTACTCGTCAATGCTTCGCTGAATTTTGTCTTTACTAATCCTGGACAAATGGTATTGGCCCTAATTCCTTTACTGCCCCACTCCTTTGCCAAAACTCTTGTAAGTTGAATAAGTGCAGATTTACTAACACTGTAAAGTCCAAGTCCTTGCCCTGGAGTAATGCCTTCAATACTGCTGATATTTATAACCGAGCCTTTACTCTTCTCTAAATGAGGGAAACATAATTGAGCAAGTTCTAACGGCCCTCTAACATTTACTGCCATTATTTGATTGAAAGCATCACTGTCTGCCTTTTCAATTGGGCCAAATATTGGATTGGTAGCGGCATTGTTCACTATAATGTCTATTCTTCCACATCTTTTGATGGTTTCCTCTACAAGGTGGCTTATTTGAGCGCTATCTCCCATATGACATGCTATGGCTTCAACATCTAAACCTTCCTTTTTAAACTCGGCAGCCGTTTCATCAATAGCTTCTTGTTTTCTGCTGGATATTACCACCTTGGCACCCTGCTGGGCAAAAGCTAAGGCAATTGCCTTACCTATACCTTTGCTTGATCCGGTGACAATAGCTACTTTACCCTCTAAATTGAATTTTTCTGATATTTTCATTTTATTGACTTTGAGTCGATTATATTTTCTAATTTAGGAAAATATTTCAGTTAAACGCAATTTATTACACTGATTAAGAGATTAAATTTCGACTTTAAGTCAAATATGAGTACTGTTAAACGAACTGAAAAGGAAAATATCATCATCAATGCGGCTGAAAAGGTGTTCTTTCAGAAAGGCTTTAGCTCAGCTAAAATGGAAGAAGTAGCGCAGGCTGCAGGGATGAGTAAACCTTCTCTATATTTTTATTTTCAAAGCAAAGAGGAGGTTTACATGGCCATCACCTTCCGGGCTTTTCAAAGGCTTACTGATATCTACTACCAAATCATAAGAGAAAGTAGTCAGTTGACTGGTGCTGAGCGTGTCCTTAAAATTTTGGAAGGCTATATGACTTTTAGTGAGCAGCATTTCTTCTATCATGAAGCACTATTTGATTATCTATCCTTAGTACGTAATCTTTCCAAGGTGTCAGATACCGAGCAAGAAAAAGTAAAAAGCATCTATTTTAAAAGGATTCAAGATATTCACAACCTACCTGTATCTATAGTGGTCAAGGAAATAGAAAGCGGTAAAGCTGATGGAAGTATTACTAATCCTGAGGGCGCTGAAACCATTTACCTAACAGCATGGGCCATAGTAGCAGGCTATATTAAGCTCAGTGTTTATGGTGGTGGTGACAGAAACTCATTACACCATGTGGCTTTAAAGGAATGGAAAGCCTACATCATTAAAATAACTAAGAACCTATTAAATCAAAAATAATGAAAGCAGCACAATTTAAAATTACAGGCAAGCCTGAAGAAGTTTTATCCATTGTAGAAGTCGATATGCCTAATCCTGGACCTGGACAAGTTCGCGTAAAGGTTAGTACCAGTAATATCAATCCATCAGACATTATGTTCGTACAAGGGATGTATGGCATTACACCGCAACTACCTGCCGTAGGTGGCTTTGAAGGTGCGGGGGTTATCGATGCTGCGGGAGAAGGTGTGTCTTTAGAAGCTGGTAAGCGAGTAATTTTTACCGCTTTCGGTACATGGCAAGAGTATGTGATTGTCGATGCAAAAGGGCTTATACCAACACCGGAACATATGTCAGATGAAGTAGCATGCCAGGCATTTGTTAATCCTTTTACCGCATATGCAATGCTTGCAGAGTCTAAATTAGAAAAAGGAGATTGGTTGCTGATTACCGCTGGAGCTTCTGCCTTTGGCAAGTTTGTAATCCAACTGTGTAAGCAACGCGGAATCAATACAGTCTGCACTGTTAGACACAATGAGCAAATTGCCTTTCTTAAAGGTTTAGGTGCTACTGAAGTGATCAATACTGAAGAAGGTGATCTTATAAGTGCAGTTAAAACTATGACTAGTGGTAAAGGCGTTAATTGTTGTTTCGATGCTGTGGGAGGCAAAGTTGGTGGCGCTGCAGTTGATTGCCTAGGTACTAATGGCTTATTGCTGGCTTTTGGATTATTAAGCCTTAGACCTACGCCAATCAATACTGGTGTTATGATTTTTAAAAACCTAACTATTAAAGGTTTCTGGCTAACTACTTGGATGATGAATCAAACGCCTGCAGCACTTCATGAGGTAACTAAAGCTGTATTAACTCAGCTGACCTCACAAGAACTTAAAGCTGATATGGAAGCCACTTATAAATTAGAAAATATAAAGAAGGCTGTAGTTCATGCTGAAAAACCTGGTAAAAATGGTAAGGTGATTTTGGATATGAGATAGTGGTAAATTCATGGAAGTTACAAACCACTAACAGGTTTTGACTCAGCCTTATTTGATTTTTGACTTTCTTATCAAAGATCAAATAGGCTTATTACCTCTATTTTAACTCAACTGTATTTATTAATCAGGTGAGTTTCCATTTTTGTTTTAAATGAACTTCTTTAAGTATCAGGATGAATGGAATCCACCAGATAAAGTCATTGGTAATTAAGGTATAAAAGAATTCAAATGGAGCTGCTCCACTCAAATAATTCATGAAGAATCCTAACGGTCCAAAAAGCTTACCTAACATACCTACAGCAACTATCGGCCAATGAACAAGTGGGTTGTAACTTGCCCACCAATATCCTAAACCGTATACTCCTATCACCATACCCATCCCTTGCCATATCATAATATGATTTAGTGGATCCATACCAACCAATTCAAAAAAGTGATTTGGAAATAACACTACCCAAGCGCCCCAAAGTATGTTATAAGTTGCTGCTGCTTTCAGCGTTATATTCATGTTAATGTCAGTCATAAATTTTTTTGTTTATGTCAAGAACAGCTTATGACATTGATTGTTGCAGATAATACAATTGAAGAATAGGAACAAGTGTCCAAACTACTACACGAGACCAATTCCAGGTAATTAGCTGTTCTATATTTTGCTCAATATTCACACCTTCACTTATCTTATTGTGATATGGCACTTCTTTGCCAAAAGTAATTATCCAGCCTAAAGTGATACTAAAAAGCATTAATCCATTAAGTAAATTGAAAGTTTGCCATACCTGATAACCATGAAGGGCCAATTGCCCCGTCATTAGAGGAAAAGCAAAAAATGTAACGAGGCGCGTATACTTAGGGTGCCAAATTTGAAGCTTTTGATGGTCAAAGTATTGAAAGCTCGGATAAATGATTAATTGGACAAGCCAAATCAAAATCAATAAACCAGCGTCTAGAACAAGTGCAATTGAAGTCAACATGAAACTCTTAACACAGGTAGAAGAAAATGGTTAATAAAGTCCTATTTTAAATTTGAGCAGAACTAATGGTATCTTTTCAGTTACTTAATAGTGCAAAAACTTTAGACAAATAAAGTCATTCAAAAAGTGGTAAATTCAAATCTTCATACAATACTTTTTCCTGAGCTTCAGGCACATCACCCAAACCATTCTTACCTCGTAGTTGACCTACAGGATAAATGGTTAATTCTTCTTCAGGGTAAGGTTTTATCAATGATTTGATAAACTTCTTGTCACTCTCACTGCGTATATCATGCAGCCATTCATGTTTTATTTCATTAGGCAGAATGTTAAGCATCCTTGGGTTGTTAGGATCTCTATTGTGCACCTTAGCCAATGCTTCATTTGCTGTTGTGGTAACAATTGAAACAGTATTAATTACTTCACCCGTTTCTTTATTAATCCATTCCTCCCATAAACCTGATACGTACATGGGTAGTTTGTTTTTAAACTCTATGTAGTAAGGTATTTTCATTGTACCCTTCGAATCCGCCCAATAATGTTCATAGTAGCCAGTAAGTACCACTAAGCACCGTTTGTTTTTAGCAGCAGAACGAAAGGAAGGTTTTTCAAAAATTGTTTCACCTCTAGCGTTAAGTGTTTGATTTGATAACTTGAAGGCTGCTTCTTGATCTTTTACCCAAAATGGAATTAAGCCCCAATTGAATAATTGCAATTCATCAGGCTTATTTGAAGTTATAACAGCTAATTTCTTGTGACTAAAACCAGAAGTATAATAGTATTCAAAGGTTTCCGTTCCAGGTTTTAATTTTTCTAGCTTTTCAAGCTTTTTTTCTAAATAACTGATTTCAACTTCATCAGCCCCGATTTTACGAGCTTCCTTAATCTGACGCCTATACATGGTAGCTGTATCGTAGCACATAAGAACAAATTAGTGATTATCCGGCTTATATCAAATTCTCGTTACTCGAACCTTTCAAATTAACTTTCTTATTAAATATTAGTCTTGAACTTTTGTTGTTTATATATTAACAAGAGCATTTTGTTATCATAAATCCTTTTAATAAGAGTTATTTCAATTGCTGATGACCTATCATAGAATTTTGGTTTCAGGGTTACTGATTGTAACATGCTTTACTGTGCTAAACTGCTCCAATAGAGTTAATTATATAACGTCTGATGGTGCGCAATTACCAGTAATGAAAAAGGGTAACAAAGACTCACATAATTATTTAGTGGTGATTGCAGGTGGACCAGCAGGCGATGGCATCCTGTATCATTATGTTTTTCCCTTCTTTAAACAACTTGAGAAAGATTATCAGGTTGTTTACTATGACCAGCGTGGCTCAGGAAATGCTAAAGGTGAACCTGCAGTTAGCTCATTCAACTTAAATCAGCATACTATAGACCTTGATAAGATTATTTTGTCTGTCAAAAATCAAGATGATCAGGCCAAAGTTTTCCTTGTTGGCTACAGCTATGGTGGCAGTATAGCATTGAAATATCTTAAAAAAGAGCCATTCAAAACCCATATCAATGGAGCCATAATGATTTCAGGTGCTTTTGATAGAAAGCTTCAAGCTGAATATCAGCAGGAGCTTACCTTAGAGTTTCTTCAAGAATGGGTTGATGAAGGTTATATTGACAGTTATGATTACCTCACTTCAGAATTCACTTGTCCCCCTACGGTACAGAATTGCACCAGAGATAGCATTGCGACTGTTAAAAAGGTAAATAAGAGATTTAAAAAAATAGCTAAGGCTAGTAAGTTTCCTATCAACCTAACATCTGTAAAGAATCTGCTCCATTATGGCCTTTTTGCTCCAGGAAGTCCATTTCGTTCTACTAGAAATGAAGCAAAGAACGCCTCTTATTTCCAACCAGAGTTTGATAGCCTTATGCTAAGTAATAATTTAAAAATAACGACTCCTCTACTACTAATAGCAGGCCGACTAGATACTAATGTACCCTATTATGACGCTAAAGAAGTATTAAGCAAAATAGATACAACCCAGCAAGAAGCTAAACTATTAATACTGGAGAATTCAGGTCACCTACCCATGTTTACGGAGCCCGAGTTAATGCAAGAAGCGATTCAAAGGTTTGTCAAAATACATTAAACTATTTTACCATTACCAAACTATCACTCAAATACGCATGTGCCTTGCCTTTAACAGAGAAGATCCATTCAAATCGGTCATTGTAATAAATAATAGTATCCGATTGGATTTTGGAGAAGGATAAGTCCATCCCAATTTTTGAACTGAGGTTGGAGCGATCTAATGCCTTATTAAATTTGCTGTCCAAAGAATCCAGAATATATGAAAGCTGAATTTTGCTGTAATCTAATAAGTAAGTGTCTATTGAGCTATTAGATACCCAATCCAATGAATTCATCAAAGGATTATCGCTGACAATTTCATATTGCAGGTTATCAAATATCAATTCACTCTCTGTACTCAATATCGGTTGTGTAGTGGCAGCAAGATTAATTTCTATATCACCCTTAGTCTTGAATTCTAATTTGAGCTGATTCTCAAAGGTGCTAGTTTTAAAATCTGTTAATACAGATGATAAACCCGCATATTCAACCTTACGACCGTCAAGCTGACTGTTCAAGATCAAATCCATATATTCGTAGGGCATATTCAGCGATACTCTTAGATCAAGTTGATCAATTTCTTCAAAGACCTTATTAGCAGATAGCTCTGGTATTTCTGTCAACTCCATCCCTTTCAAAGGCGTAATTAGAACTCCTGTTTTGCTAAACACCAAGACTCTTAAAGTGTCCTTTATCTCATATTCAAACTTGGCCGAAAA
>CAYGNU010000273.1:0-6419 GCA_964351175.1 uncultured Roseivirgaceae bacterium
CAATTTTAAAATTACAATACCTTATGAGCGATAGGCAAAGAGTACTTTTAGTGGAAGATGACCCTAATTTAGGTCAGATATTGAAGGAGTATTTGGATCTGAAGGGTTTTCAAACTACGCTTGCTAGAGATGGACAGGAAGGTCTCGAAAAATTCAAGATAGGCCTGTTTGTTTTATGCATTCTTGATGTGATGATGCCCAAAAAGGATGGCTTTGAATTGGCCACAGAACTAAAAAATATAGATAACGATATACCTGTAATTTTTCTTACTGCTAAGGCGATGAAAGAAGATGCCATTAAAGGGCTTACCCTAGGTGCAGATGATTATATTACGAAGCCTTTCAGCATGGAAGAGTTGCTGTTAAGGATAAAAGCAATTTTAAAACGAACTAATCAACAACCACCGGCATTAGCTGAGGAGGTGCCCCTTGGCAGTTATACTTTTCAGCCTGATAAAAGAGTGTTGACATTTAATGGTACAAGTAGAAGCCTGACTACCAAGGAGAACGAGCTTTTGAAGATGTTTGTTTCTCATGAAAATCAGATTTTAACAAGAAAAACAGCGCTCCAACACATATGGGGAGATGACTCCTATTTCAATGCTAGAAGTATGGATGTTTATGTGGCTAAATTAAGAAAATACCTTAATCAGGATGAATCATTGCAGATATTGACTGTACATGGGCAGGGATTTAAGCTTGTAAAATTCTAAATATTTTCTTACTTTACCTGTTCCCCTTAGGAAAAACAGGTAAAAGTGCGGTTCTACAAATTCCTACGGATTTTTTATAAATTTTTAATTGTTGAACAATCAATCAAACATCTTGATTGATTAGAATTGTAATCTCAAAACCAGAAGAAATAAATGATTCAGATTATACCTTCGATTGCCATTAATGATGGAAAAGTTATAAGACTTCAACAGGGTGACTTCAGTAAAGAAATAGTGTATGATCAAACGCCAATTGATCTAGCTATGTCTTTTGAAGATCATGGTATTGAGGTCGTGCACCTAGTGGATCTTGACGGAGCAAAACGGGGACAACCAAAGAATTATCACATTCTTGAGGCGATTGCAAGTTATACTAACTTGAAGGTTGACTTCACAGGTGGAATACATACTGATGGAGACATTTCTAAGGCCTATGAATATGGAGCGAGTTATATTACTGCAGCTAGTGTTGCGGTAAGTAGAAAGGAATTGTTTGCATCTTGGATTGTTTCCTATGGAAGAGAAAAGATAACCCTTGGTGCAGATGCCCTTGATGGTAAAATTGCAGTTCGTGGCTGGCAGAAGCAGACCGATGTAGATATTATTGACCATATTGACTACTTCTATTCTCGCGGACTTAAGTATGTAAAGACTACCGATATTTCCAAAGATGGTCTCATGAAAGGCCCCACATTTGATCTATATAAGCAAATCATTGATAAATTTCCTGATATATGTGTACTAGCAAGTGGTGGTGTAAGAGATGTTGCCGATATTGAAAGGCTAAATGAGATGGGGGTATTTGCCGTTATTTTTGGCAAAGCTTTTTATGAAGGCCGTATCAAATTGAAGGAGTTAGAGAAGTTTATTGTCAAAGTAAGCTAAGATTAAAATCAACTTAAATAAAAAAGTCCAAACTTATAGTTTGGACTTTTTTGCTTATTCACATGTTTATATAACACTCATCAACAAATATTTCGACTTTAGTTTATGGAAATATTCCATGTCAAGTCGATGTCACTTTCTCCATCAGTTGAGTCAGAAGTATCATTTTTAATGTCAGGTTGGTGCTTAAGTACTATTCTGAAAGTGCCAGTTTGAGCTGTTGAAGTCTGCCAAATAGACTCTAATCCTATCGGAAATCCGTTGACATCTTCGTCATCATAATTTATTTCATCACCTCTACTTCCAGCTCCAATGTTACCATCACCAACTGGCGATGTGAATAATCCTGAAGTGAACCCAAAGAAGAACATATGCTCAGCACCTTCTTCCAATATCTCTTCACCTATGTCTTCACCTTCCTGATTATTAAAAACGTCAATTTTTAAGGTATAGGTAGTATTCGCACTTAACTGAATAGTTGGGATTTCAAAGTTTGCGCTACCCTCACCATCTGGATCCAATGCAGTAAATTCCAGAGCTGTACCTCCTGCTGGAGTAAAGGTTAAAACAATTTTATCAATAACCTCTTCCTCGTTCTCGGCTGGTGGAACATCATCATCATTGCACCCCTGTAGGTAAAAAGCGCCAACAAGTAGTAATGCTGTAATTATGTAGTTTCTCATTTTAGATTGATTTAAAATTTTTGTAAATATATCTAAATGCAACAATGTTGCAAATAAGATTATAATTTTATTTGAATACTTGCTTGAATATTTATTCCTGGCTCGTCTGCGAAATAACGAAGTAAATTGGTGTAATCGCGGTAAGAGGTATTCAGTAGATTATTGACTTTCAGGCCAATAACTATTTGTTTTATAGTAACAGAATTGCCAATAGATAATAAAGTATAACTGTCGGGAGCTTCTATAAAATCAAAGTTGTTATCGTTTTCTTCAAATGGATCTAATGCAGGGTTATCCACAAATGCCTGAGCAGCAATTACTCGTGGTGCTCTATTCTGTTTAAACACATGTGAAACTTCAAACCATGAGCGTAAATCAAGGTTGGCCCCTTTTTTTGATTGGTAAGTTAGTCTATAGGTCAGCTTATTAGCAGGTATACCAAAGAGCAGGTCATTATTTGAAATATCTTTAGCATATAAATAAGAGCCCGAAAGTTTTGATTCAAAATTATTATGATGGGTCAATATAGCTGTAGCATCTAAACCTGCAAAAACAGCATCGTTTTGAATGTAAATAAAATATGGAAATGTACCTCTAACAGTATTAGAGATGCCCCTAGGAATGGCATAAATATAATTTTTAATAAGGTTGACAAAAGGGCTGACTTCCAACCTCAGGTTATTAACCTTGGTTTCTAATGAGGTTATCCACTTATACCCAAGCTCATTCTTTACTTCCAACTCTTCTGGCGACAGGATAACATCTGTGTTGATATCGCCATTGATGTCATTATATCGGTAAAAGCCATATTCGTTAGTGAATTGATGTTTTCCGAAACTATAAAGCTCAGCAATATTGGGAGGACGCCAAGCCGTAGCAATATTACTTCGAAGTGAAGTGTTTGGTGATAATGATTGGATAAATCCAATAAGACCGCTAAAACTTTGGAAGTTTTGATCGTGGATAAACACTGAGTTATCGCTTGCTCTTCCTCTAAAGGAGCTTGATTGCAGATCATATCTTAAGCCAAATTCAGTTGTGGTTTTCCCAAATGCCTTAGCCTCTTCAATAAAAACACCAATTCTCGAGGTATTAAAATTTGGTACAAAAGGAATAGTGTTAGTTCCTGGAAGATTGTTATTGTCTTGATAGATTCCTTGAATACCCAAGCTACCACTCCATCCACCAACTTCCGGATGAATCCATTCTGCGTTTAATGTATGACTTACTAATTCCAAGTCAATAGATGGTACACCATTGTTTGAACCTCTTCTTACATCAAATTCTCTCCTTTTATTGAGCTGAAATCCATACAGCAATTTCAATTGGCTGTTTTTCCAATTATAGGTATTTTCTAACTTAACAATGTGGTGAATTATTCGCTGATTTGGAGTGGAAATATTATAAGAAAAGCCATTAGTAAAAGCTGGAATGTCGCTGGCCAGTGCATTTGCCAAATCTTCTTGATTTCCTACTACCGAGCCACGCAGGATACCGAGCTTCTGATCAAGAAAATTATACCTTAATTGTACATCCGCATTTTTTCTATGGTAACGAAACCCAATTGTACCGCTGTATTCCTTAGCTCCTGAATTTGTCAAAGAGTAATCTGGAGTCTTTAAATCTCCTTGCATCCTACTTGCGCCTTGAACTAGCCAAACAAAGTTTTCATATCCTTTTTGAAGTGAAAAATTACCATCGAGTGCCCTGCCATTACTTTGACCTTTAACGGTTACATCTCCATGAAGATGCGAGCTTAGCTCCATTTTGGGACCATTTATAACTATTACTCCCCCAAGGGCATTTGGCCCATATTTAACGGTGGCAGCGCCCTTAATCAAACGTATTTCATCGGTAAGCGAAGGGTCTATTTCTGGTGCATGCTCTCTGCCCCAATCTTGACTCTCAAGACGAACACCGTCATTCACAATAAGAATTCTGTTACTGTGTAAGCCATGGACAATTGGCTTTACAATATTTTGACCTGTTTTTAATGTAGAAACACCAGTAATGGACGATAGTGCATCACCCAAAGATTCATTTTTTACCTCATCATAGTCTAAACCAGACAATGATTTTTCATTGATACTATTAATTCCAGAGGTGTTGACCTTTTCTTCAATTACAACACTTTCTAATATCAAGTCATCAGGTGCTAGCTTAACAATTGGCTCATTATGATAACTATCATGATGGTGAGTCAGTGTCTTATAGCCGATATGTGAAATTATTAGGTCAAACTCATCAACACATAAATCAGTTAAGAGAAATTCTCCAAATTCGTTGGTGGTCGTTCCTTTAATGGAGTTTGCAATTTTCAGTGTTGCAAAAGCTACAGGCTGTAAATCCACGGCATCTATTACAGTACCACTTACTGAGCAACTACAATCTGTGGCGCATGATGCCTTCTGAGCAAAAGCGTTAAAACTGAATACAATAAAAAATGGAATGATAAGAACCCTCATATGTTAATGCAACAAAGTTGCAGAAACTAATGCAACATTAGTAATGATTTATGCAAGTGGTAATATGCTTACTAGTAGGGGATTATTGATCAATGACGTTTACGTCATTAAACTTGAACTTTTGAATCATATAATAGAGAACATTGAATCCAAGAACGGACTCATTATTTTCTCCTTTGTTGGCAGATTCAGTGTTATTACCAACTGTTTTTGGAGCAGTTGCTTGACTTTTAACCTCTTCTTTTTTGGGAGCTACAGCATTCACAACTTTTTTCTTAACTATTGTTGTGCTTGCTTCTGGTTTAGGTGTCATTACTTCATTGATAGGCTCACCAATACCATCGGTAGGATGTGTACCGTGATCGTAGTTGCTGTCAGTATGATTATAATCTCCCAAACCATGCCCTGGACTACCTTCTTGGGCTAATACACTAAATGGATTTAGGAATAAAACCCCTGACATTAACAGGACTGTAAATAATGGCTTGCTAATAGTTTTATTCATTCTCAACTTTTCGAAGTGCCCTAATATACGCATTATTATCTAAAAGGTTATAGGCTATATAAACGCATGTACTTTATTTTTGTTAATTACACTAAAATGAAATTTATGGATGAGATATCATGGGCAGATTTTGAGAAGGTAGCACTTAGAGTGGGCACAATATCGAGGGTCGAGGACTTCCCAGAAGCACGAAAACCAGCCTATAAATTATGGATAGATTTTGGTCCAGAAATAGGTGAAAGAAAATCGAGTGCGCAAATAACCAAGCACTATACCAAAGACGATTTGATTGGGAAACAAATAATTGGAGTAGTGAATTTTCCTGAAAAACAGATTGGCCCTGTTATTTCTCAGGTTCTGGTCACAGGCTTTGCAGATGAAAATGGTGATGTAATATTAGCCGTTCCAGATAAAAAAACTCCAAATGGTGCTAAATTGCACTAGTATGTCAGACTCCATTTATATCAAAACCCTAAAGCCAACAGACTTAACGGAAATGTATATCACATTTCTGGATGCATTCTCTGATTACCCCATTCCTTTCAAATTAAACAAGGAGCAGTTTGTAAGAAAATTCGTTCAAAAACTTAAAATTGATTTTAATCTTTCAACTGGCGCATTCAACTATGATGGGGCAATGGCGGGATTCATTTTTTCTGCAGTCAATTATTATGAAGGAAAACTAACGGCTTATAATGGTGGAACCGGGGTGAGGCCAAGATATAGAGGTCAGCAGCTCACCACTCAGATGTATGATTACCTGCGACCGATATATACTGAAAGAAAAATTAAACAATGTGTTCTTGAAGTGCTCACCTCGAACGAAAGGGCCATTAAGGCCTATAAAAATATAGGTTTTGAAAAAACTCGATTTTTTAAGTGTTATACACTAGCCAATTTTGGTGATTTGAAGGCTTCCAATAATTTAGATGCTTCTTCTGAAATTATTTCGGTAAGGCACCCTAATTGGGATGTTTATGATAGGTTTTATGATTTTCAGCCAAGCTTTCTTGATTCTGCAAGAATGATAACTGATAATCTGGCCAATGAAACTATTATAGAAACTCGAATAGAAGATGAATGTGTCGGATTCGCCATTTTCCAGCCATCATTTGGTAGAGTTAGCCAAATTGGGATAAAGCCAGAAATGCGTAATAAAGGGATAGGG
>CAYGNU010000274.1:0-6417 GCA_964351175.1 uncultured Roseivirgaceae bacterium
ACTTAAGGCAGTAAATAATAGTATTGTTAATAAGTATATATTTTTCATTTTATTGGATTTTAAATTTTCATAAATAATTAGCACTGCATTTGACTAAATGCAGCGGAAATTGCTGACAAACATCTTGTCTATCAGCATCATAAGAAATGAAAATTTAAACCCTGGGGGGAGGAAGAGCTACAGAAAGGTAGCTTGAGTAGTTATTGTTCGAATAAAACGAACAATTGAAATTACTTGTATCAAATATTTTACTAATGACAAGCTAGCAGATGGATATAAATATATCTGAAACATATTGCTTACGATGTAAGTAACATCTTCCTTTTCCGAATCAGCAATCCTTATAAATTTCAGTATGCTGGTATTAACCTGAACATTGACTGGCTTTTCTACCACCTCGTAATAGTCATTATTATGCTCTAGAATAAAAGGAGCAGCATACCCAAGAGATAATTTGTAGTTTATATTAGTCTCTTTAAGTAAAATGTCATTAGATATCCCCAAAGATTCTGCAACAACTCTTGACTGATTTATTTCATTCACTGACAACCTATTTTTAACCAAGACATTGTCAATTAAGCTAAGCGTGAAATAGCTGGCGAACCAAGAAAAGGCCAGCAGAATAACTAATAATATGGCAGAAAACTGTTTCAAACTTTTAAATATAGAAATAATTTTAGAGTAGAAATATTATGAGGTTTAATTTATTCTACCTGCTTATTTCGTAACTACCTATTATTCAGTCAATAATAAAAATATGAATAAAATATTATATTATTTTTTAATTCGAAGAGATACAATATTTATTTAGATAAATTATAATTGCCTTTATTCTAATAAAACTTTATGAAAAAATATTGGCTATTACCTCTACTTGTATTGTCATTAACCGTTGGAAAAGGTCAAATTATTGACCCTAACTTTAAACCTAAACTAAAAGGTTTACCTCAAATTAGGTTTATGATGGTTTTACCTGATGACAAGGTTATCCTTTCTGGAGACCTCTCATCTGTAGATGATGAAGCTGTTAGGCGCTTTATACGGTTAGAGTCTGATGGCACTTTAGATCAAGAGTTTTCAGAAAACATTTCAAAAATATCTAAAGGATTCAGCAATATATATGATGCTGTTTATGACAATGAATTGAATAAAATTTACGTTGCAGGATACTTTGAAGAACATAACGACTTACTAAGATTGAATTATGACGGAACCATTGATGAAACATTTACTGTCTCTATTAATCTTGAAAATGTCTATGGTATCGGAGTTCAATCTAGTGGTAAAATTGTTTGCTTGACTGGATCATCAAATGGTATCATAAGGTTTAATATAGATGGAACAATTGATGAAACATTCAATAATAACTCTGGACCTGACTCTTATGGAATCTATACAAGTGAATTAAAAATTCTTACAAATGATAAAATTATAGTTGGTGGCGATTTTAACAGCTTTAATGGCTCCTCATTCAACGATATGATACAATTAAACGCTGATGGTACAATTGATGAGTCATTTAATTTTAATAACGCTTTTGGAGAAAGTTATTCTTACATAAACAACATACACGAGACAAGTAATGGTGATTTAATTATTTCAGGAAGTTTCGATGTCATATATGGTCAAACCGCGAAAAGTGTAGCAAAAATAGATTCAGATGGCTCGCGAGATATTGATTTTGTTTTACCTGGCCCTGGAGCAAATGTTTTTGCTAACCATGTATTTACTTTGTTGGATGATGATGAAAATATACTAATAGCAGGAATAGAAATAGGTTTTGATGACTATTCAATACTTAAGCTTAATAATAATGGTGCGCTAAATAATTCTTACAATCAAAAAAATGCCAACTTTCATAACTCAACTGGTTCCATCTATCCACCTGTGCTTGGAACAAATTCCTCAGGAGATATATTATTCTCAAGTATGCACACCCACTTCGATGGCCATTTTAGTCAAGGGCTATCTAAGCTAAATTCTTCTGGAGAAGTTTACACTGATTTTAATGCTGATTTGTCAGGAGGGGTCAACGTTTATAGCAGCAAAGTGCTTAGTGATGGAAGTATAGTAATTAGTGGGCAATTTACTGCTATTGAAGATACTCCAGCCGATTTTCTGCTTAAAATAAATAGTGATGGTTCACCTGACTATACTTTTATTAATAATATAGAGTTTTCAAGTTTGAGTTCCTGGATCATAGCTATTGAAGAAGATAATGCTGGCAACATTCTTTTGGGAGGTGGTTTCTCAACCTTCAATAATATCAGTTCAGGCTCCTTAGTAAAAATGTCTGCAAGTGGCGTTTTAGACAACACATTTAATGATCAAATACTTTCTAACAATTTGGGTCAAGGTGTTAATGATATTATTGTCCTACCGGATAACAAACTCCTAATATCAGGTGGTATTGATAATCCAAATACGTCTGATAAAGGCAGTATCTTAAGACTTAACGCTGATGGAACAATAGACAACTCATTCAATTTTTCACTAAATGAAAACTACTATGTAAATGACATTGTGCTATTGCCAGATGATAAAATCATTTATAGTGGTTTAATCCCTACAGATAATAGAGGAATCTTAGGACGAATAAACCCAGACGGTAGTATTGACGGCAGTTTTAATATATCTTATGACTTTACTAATATTCCAATTAATAAAATTGAATCTATCGAAGAAACTGGTATCATACTAGTTTCAACATATCAATATGATGACAATGTTGCCAAATTGCTTCAGTTTGAGTCTACCGGCACGCTGAAAGACGATATATCGGTTCAGACAAATGGTTATGATATAAATGTTATTTACCTCTTAGATACTGAAAACGTTCTACTTGGAGGACAGTTTCAAGAAATGAATAGCGCAAAAGTCGATGGTTTTACAAAAGTTAGTCTGGCAGGCGGAGTAGACTCAGAATACTCGTACAACTTTGAAATCATTGGTAATCTTTCAGCTCCAAGCATTAGAGGGATAACTAAACTTCAAGATTCGAAATACCTTATTCATGGTGGTTTTTCAAGTATTGAAGGTGAAGGTGCATTTAGCATTGTAAAAGTTAATTTTGAGGTTCCCATAGCGCCAAAAAACCTCAACGCTTCTTTTGACTTCAGCCAAGGCGTTTCATTAGTTTGGAATGATCAAACAGAAAGGGAGACAGGGTATCAAGTTTCCAGAAGTACGGCTGAGGGTGAATTTGTCATATTAGACACAATTCCAGCGAACAACACTAATTATATAGATAATGATGTTTCCTTAAACTCTAAGTATGAGTATAAAGTTAGAGCACTGAAAGAGTCATTATATTCAGGATCAGCTGAAATTGGGATTGTTACTGACAATTTAACCTCTCCTATCGAATTAACTGCTGAATTTGATTTTCTTAATGGACTAATTATCGGTTGGAATAAAAATGATGAAGAAGTAGATCAAGTTGAAATTTACAAGTCAAGTGATAATATTGAATTCAATTTGTTATCTACCGAAAATAGCCAGACACCTGAATATATTGATCCGGTAGTAGACCTAGGAACAACCTACTATTATAAATTCAAATCAATAAAAGGGTTATTTAAATCTGAGTTTAGTGATGTTATAGAGTTTACAACTCCAACAACTTCCAATTTGAGTGCACCACAGCTTACTCTCACAGAAGTTGGTGTAAGTGAGTTTTTACTTTCTATGGTATCTAGTGATACAAATATCTTTGGATTTGAAATATATAAATCCCTTAAGAGCGACTCTGAATTTCAATTAGTAACATCAACTGAAGAGTCTTCATACATTGATCAAACCCTGAATCAAGGTGACACTTACTTTTATAAAGTAAGGTCTTATGATTTATTTGATTTCTCTGATTACTCAAATGTTGAATCTTTATTAGTAACAAGCAATGAAAGCAGTTCATTTAATGAAGAACTTAGCATTTACCCTAATCCTTCAGATGGTTTTGTAAGAATAAGGTTTGAACCAACGGGATCGGATAGTTATCAAATACTGAACTCCGAAGGAATAATTATTCAAAAAGGTGAACTGAAAACAACTAATTTAAATATGAGCCAACTAGCACCAGGTGTGTACATTATTAAAATCACAAATGGGTCGACTGTTGCTACAAATAGATTGATTATAAATAATTAACTGTAATACTTTTAGCTGCATAAGAAATACAAACAGTTCTGCCCTGTTTGTATTTCTTATTTATAATAATCAGTAAATTTGCTCTCTACTTTAAGTTAAACTACATGCCCCAATCATCAATATGCCCTCAATGCAATTCACAGTACGCCTATCCAATGGATCATTTAATGGTGTGTCCTGAATGCGCACATGAGTGGAATCCTGATGAAATAGAAGTGTCGGAAGACTCCAATGTCATTAAAGATGCTAATGGGAACGAGCTGCAAGATGGTGATACGGTAGTGGTGGTTAAAGACCTACCTGTAAAGGGAGCGCCTAAGCCTATCAAAGCAGGCACGAAAGTCAAGAATATAAGATTAACGGATGGCGATCACAATATTGACTGTAAGATTGATGGCTTTGGATCAATGGCTCTCAAATCTGAGTTTGTGCGCAAGGCTTAATTAAATACGAATTATCTAAAATTCGCATGAATTAGACTATTTTCTTTTGCCAAACTGATAATTAGTTTTAAGTTTCATAATCTAAGTTTGTTGACCTTATGCTTTTTAAATTCCATTTTCTAATATTCTTTCTGCTTACATATTCGCTTTTGAATAAAGCAAAAGCTCAGTTAATTGGTGATTTAAATATTAATCAAGATCAAAAGGAATTCTACCTATGGTTTGATAATTTGGTTGGTACAGAAACATTGCCAATTTATAATGGAGTCACATACCCCTTAAGAATAAAGGCTAGAAACGGGCATCAATTTTTTAAGGATAGCAAATGGCAAAATGGTAATGTTCATTACAAAGGTCAATGGTATTTTGACATCCCCCTTCTATATGATATTGTAGATAACCAGTTAATAGTTAAATATCAGAATCATGCGATTTCTGCTGACATGTCGGGAGTTGATAATTTCATAATTGGCAAAAATGTTTTCTTAAAAAGAACGCGTCAAAATCAAGAAGAGTTTTATGAACTATTATATAAAGGTGATGGTATCAACTTATTAGTAAAACATAGAAAGCAACTTAAGCTAACCTCAGAAGGATATGAAGCGAAAAAAAATACAAGTTACTTTCTCGAACACAATGATAATATCCTTGCTTTGAGAGCGAAGAAATCATTAAAAGAGATTACTCCTAATGCCAAAGCTATTGCAAAAAATATTAATTCAAAAGAGGCTAAATTCAATCTTAGAAAACAAGACTTACTTATTGAATTTATAAAAAGGTTTGATGAAGAATTACATTAATATTTTGAGGTGTTTCAGTATAATGTATTTCTTGTTGGTTAGTGTATCAATTGGTTTTGGACAAGATTCGCCCACTTATTCGTTTACATTCAAAAATGAAGACCTGAAAAAGGCCCTTAATGAAATAGACGAATCAATCTCGTATTCAATTTATTATAATGAGCAGTGGATAGATAGTGTTAAAGTCAGTGGAGCATATAATGATATTAGTCTTACCTCATTATTAGACGCTGTTCTGAAACCGACAGGTTTATATTACACTATACTTGATAATAGCATTATTCTTACCGGAGATATACAAATAGTAAAATCTTTGATATATGACACCTCTTCTGTTATAAGACAACCTCAATATATTTTTGATAGGGAGTTTAGAGGTAATGCCGAGCAAGAAACTTTGGCAATAGGAAGCAGGTCGAAAATGAAAGTTGGAGCTAAAGCTTTGCTTGTTGGCTTTATCAAGAATACCGAAACTGATGAGCCCATTCAATCGGCAGTTATATTTAAAGAAGGCACTCAGATCAATACATACTCAGATGAAAAGGGGTTTTACTCTTTAAATTTATTAACGGGAGATCACACTATCGTTGTACAGTACGCTGGTATGAAATCAAGAAAACAAAAAATCGTTTTATTTTCTGATGGTAAACTTAATTTAAGTTTGGAGGAAAAACCTCAAATTTTAGAAGAAGTAACTATAACCTCAGACCAAAATGCAAATGTGAGCAATATAAGAATGGGCGCCTCAACTTTGAATATGGAAGAGTTAAAAAATGTGCCTAAGATATTAGGAGAAAATGATATGATTCAGGCTGCTTTAACACTCCCCGGTGTTCAAAATGTAGGTGAAGGATCAGCGGGCATAAATGTAAGAGGTGGAAAAACGGATCAGAACTTGATTCAGCTTAACAATGCGACTATTTATAACCCCTTTCATTTTTTTGGATTCTTCTCAAGCTTTAACGCAGATATTACAGCAAGCTCTGAACTAATAAAAAGTGGGATTCCTGCAGCTTATGGTGGTCGAC
>CAYGNU010000275.1:0-6410 GCA_964351175.1 uncultured Roseivirgaceae bacterium
GCTTAGTCCCTCGGTTAAATCTTCGAGGCATTTTAAATAAATCAGGATGATCTCCAATGAAATTTACTGTAGCCTCACCTCTATAAAATGTTGGTGTATTAATTACATTTTCAAGGAATGCAATGTTCGTTTCTACTCCTCTAATTCTAAATTCGCTTAAAGCTCTAGACAACCTTTCTGAAGCACCTTTGAGAGTTCTACCCCATGATGATACTTTCACCAGCAATGAATCAAAAAATGGCGATATGGTAACACCTGCATAACAATTACCAGCATCTAGTCTAATACCAAATCCGCTAGCGCTTCGGTAAGCTATTATTGTCCCATAATCTGGTTTGAAGTTATCAGAAGGATTTTCCGTAGTCACTCTACACTGAATAGCATATCCATTGCATTTTACATCATCCTGACTCTTAATGAAAATTCTAGGGTCAGGTAGATCATGCCCTTTCGCAATCAAAATTTGAGAACGGACTATATCAATACCCGTAATTTCCTCAGTAATGGTATGTTCAACTTGAACTCGAGGATTTACTTCAATGAAGTATATTTTCTCGTCACTATCGACTAAAAACTCTACAGTACCAACGTTATTGTAGTTTACCGACTTAGTAATAGACAGTGCATACTTATACAACTTGTCTTTTGTCTCCTGACTAATGGTAACACAAGGTGCTATTTCAACTACCTTCTGAAACCTACGCTGAACGGAGCAATCTCTTTCAAACAGGTGGACGAGATTACCATAGTTATCACCCATAATTTGCACTTCAATGTGCTTAGGGTTATCAATATATTTTTCAATAAAGACAGTATCATCACCGAAAGCATTACCCGCTTCTTTTCTGGCCTCTTCAAACCCTTTAACCAGTTCTTCATCATTTCGAATCACCCGCATACCTCTTCCTCCTCCACCTGCAGCGGCCTTAAGCATAACAGGATATCCTATCCTTTTAGCTTCACTAAGGGCAATCTTATCATCGGTCAACTCTTTTTCACTATCCTGAATAACAGGCACTTTGGCTTCTATAGCGACTAACTTAGCAGCTACTTTATCACCAAGTTTCTCCATTACTTCTGGCTCAGGGCCAACGAATATGATACCTTCTTCTCTACACCTTCTGGCAAATTTTACATTCTCAGATAAAAAGCCATAACCAGGATGGATAGCATCTATCTCATTACGTTTTGCTACCGCAATGATCTCTTCAATATCAAGGTATGGTTTTAAAGGATCATCGTCAGTACCTATCTGATAAGCTTCATCAGCTTTATACCTATGCAAAGAATAGCGGTCTTCGTAAGTATAAATGGCTACTGTACGAATTTTTAATTCTGATCCTGCACGAAGAATTCTGATTGCTATCTCGCCTCTGTTGGCTACTAATAGTCTTTTAATTTCTTTGAGTTGTATTGACATCTAAATAGTAAAATGTTCGAAGATTGTGAAAAGTTAAGTCATAACTTTGGTTTACCAAAAAAGGATTATCACTGATTGCCATTATTCTTTATATTTAAACTAATAAACCACTTAAAATGAAACTCTATACAAAAATATTACTCGGTGTATCGGCTACCTTACTGGCAGTTCAACTCTTTCAAATAGATAAAAATAACCCTACTTATGACTCCAATAAGGAAATGCTAGCGCAGGTTTCTGCCCCAGCAGAGGTGAAGGCCATCTTAAAACAAGCCTGCTATGACTGCCATTCCTATGAAACAGAGTACCCTTGGTACACAAACGTGGCGCCTCTTTCTTGGTGGATCGAAGAGCACATTGAAGATGGTCGAAAACATTTTAATTTCTCTGAATGGGGCAACTATGACTTGAAAAAGAAAAAACACAAATTGGAGGAGTTAATCGAGATGGTTGAAGAGGGTGAAATGCCACTAAATAGTTACACGTGGGCGCATAGTGAAGCCAATCTTTCAGCGCAACAAGTTGAGGAACTTATAAGTTGGACTAAATCTACCATGGAGGGATTATAATGGATAGTGAAGCACAAGATAAAATTAATATACCCATACCTAAGGAATTTCATTCGTTTTCAACAGGCGCACCTTTTAAAAATTGTATAGAGTGTGACGCCAACCTACTTGATGGAGAGCAGGAATATTTTATTGAGAAAGCTATCAAACAATATGAAGGCTTTAGTGCTCATGATGTGATTTTCGAATATGCCATTTGTCTTTCTTGTGCTGAAAAGATGCGTAAATCAATGTCTACGGAGTCTATGAAAACGATAGAGCTGTACTTTTCACAAAACCTTGATTTTGGCAGGCGCATGAAGCTCATTCAAGACAATATTGATAATCCTATTGCTTGGATGGATGAGTGCCTTTTAAAAGGAACTCAGAAGAACACAATTAATGAATATCAGATCTATGCACATTGTAAAGGACATCATCTTGATGTATCTCAAATGCCTTACATGGTAAGTGGCGCTGCGTTGGAGGAGATTTCCTCCTTACTTTCTAATGAGACTTTAGACGAGATGGACGGCTTTTCGAAAAGGCACTTTGGTCCACCACCAGAATTTTCTAACCCCACTCCCAAAAGAAGGGTTGTTCTTATTTAGTCTAACGATTTAATATCTTCATTGACACTAACTTTAGTGGTTATGTTTTTGATAACCTGATCAAGCTCTTTAGTGGCTGTATATAAATGAGCTATAATATCCAAGTCCTGGTCGTCTGGCTGTGAGTGCTTTAAAAGTTCAATTAGGCCTAAAATATTAGCAACAGGTGCTCTTAATTCATGAGCATGAAAAAAGGCATAATCTGATAGCACTTTGTTTTGCTCTCTCAGCTGTTCAGTCCTCTGTCTGACTTTCTCTTCAAGATTCTGGTTTAAATTTTCCAAATTATCATTCATCTGCTGGAGTTTTACAGATTGCTTTTGAAGTTCTGCAGACTGAATGGCGATCTGATCATTCTTTGATTTCAGTGACTCATTGGCCTTTTTTTGAACTGTGCGTTGATTATAAAAAGCATTGGCCAAGGCAAGTGTCAATATCAAAAGCATGATCACGGCAATGATCATTGTATTCTTTTGTTTTACATCGGCCTTTTTTGCTTCATTGTCTTTTTGCAAGATCTCAGTTTCATACTCGGTCTGAATTCTTGCCAGTTGGGCTGACTTGTCCAAACTGAAGAGAGTATCTTTCAATTGTGCATAGCTTTGATAATGAAAGTAAGCCTTTGCAAAATCTTGTTTTAAGGAATCAATCTGAGCCAAATTCTCAAATACACTTATGGAAATGTCATTCGCATTTATACTTTGAGAAGTTTGAAGACTGGATTTTAGATAAAATTCAGCGCTGTCAATTTCATTTAAAGCTTTAAAGGCAATGCCTAAGTTTAGTAAAGCATAGGCTTTGGCTCTTTGGTCATTAAGATTTTCCTCAACGATTATAGCTTCTTTGAAATAGGGTACGGCACTTAAGTATTGTTCTTTTTTAATATACAGAACCCCCAGACCATTATTAACATAAGCATAAGTTCGACTTGTGTTTTCTAACTTGCCATTTAACGCTGCTTTGTAGCTTTTTTCGGCATTTTCATACTGTCCCATGAGTGTATACAATTCACCTAAATTGCTATAAGCCAAAGGAGATCCCCCAATACCAAATAATGATTCTTTCAACGACAATGCATGTTTTAGGTAGTTCAGAGCATTGTCATAATCTCCAATTTTTTTATACAGCTCTCCTATATTATTAAGGCATATTGCACGCCCCACCATATCATTTAGTTTTTGATATTCCTTTAATGCTTGCAAATCATACTCTAGTGATTTTTGATAATCTCCCAAGCCCCAATAGACACCACCAGTTACTGAAAGCGATCTAGCCTTACCTCTCGCATAATCCAATGAAACCGCGTTGTCATTAGCAATTCTAACATCATCTAAAGCCACCCTAGGATTAATATTGATTCTTTTAAATGCAATTTCATTAAGAATGTCTACCCTCACCGTATCAACCTGCTCTCTTTCAAGCAAATTGATTAAGCTATCTAACTCAATATTCTGTGATATCAAGTAAGATGGGGAGAAAGAAGCCACAAAGAGAAATAGTATTCTCAACCTTAACATAACAGTAAATATACTAATTTTAGATGCCCTCACTTCTACATTTAATATATAGGGTAGATCAATTTAAAACAAAAAAGGGGCATAAAGCCCCCTTTTAATTCCATCACTAATTTTCTAGTTACTCATGGCTTGTAATATGTCATGATGCGTAATAATATGCACCTGATGTGCTGCATCTCTAACAAGCAGAGCTCTATTGTTTTTATTGATCAAAGATGACAATACATCAAGTGTATTATCCATAGCCACAAAAGGCATAGGAGAATCCATAATCTCCTCCACATTCTTAGACTTCAAATCAGGATCATCCATGAGCTGTTCAAGTAGCCTTGAAGTGCTAACACTACCCACATAATTATTTTCTTTGACTACAGGAATCTGATCAATTCCTTCTTTAGTCAACATTTTAATAGCCTCACCTACTTTCGTAGCATAGTCTACAACAAATAGTTTATCAGAGCCATTTCTTCTATCCACAATGTCTTGAGCTGTTTCAAAATCACGTGCTTCAATAAAACCATGATCCTTCATCCAATTGTCATTGTATAATTTACCTAAATATCTTGTTCCATGATCAGGAAGGATGATCACCATTGTATCATCATCTTTCATATTCTCCTTGGCCCACTCAAGTGCTCCATATACAGCTGATCCGCAGGACCAACCTACAAACATACCCTCTTCACGTGCCAGACGCCTTGTCATTATTGCGGCATCTTTATCAGTCACCTTTACAAAGGTATCTATTAGGTCAAAATCGACATTTTTTGGCAATATATCTTCACCAATACCTTCGGTCATATATGGATAGATTTCATTTTCATCGAAAATGCCTGTCTCCTTATATTTTTTAAATACAGATCCATAACTATCAATCCCAACAGAAATAACATCTGCATTTTGCTCCTTTAAATACTTAGCCGTTCCACACATTGATCCACCAGTACCAACACCAGCGGCTAACACCGTTATTTTACCATCTGTCTGGCTCCAAATCTCAGGGCCTGTAGATTCATAATGTGCTTCGGTATTACCAGTATTATCATACTGGTTTGGATAGAAAGAATTAGGTATTTCCTTATTCAATTTTTGCGCCACAGAGTAGTATGACCTTGGATCATCAGGTGTTACATTGGTAGGACATACAATAACCTCAGCACCCATGGCTCTAAGGATATCCATTTTCTCCTGTGACTGTTTATCAGATAATGTAAAAATACACTTGTAACCTTTTGCAATAGCAACAAGCGCTAAACCCATGCCTGTGTTACCTGAAGTTCCTTCAATGATAGTACCGCCAGGCTTAAGTAAACCATCCCGCTCAGCATTCTCAATCATTTTAAGTGCCATTCTATCTTTCATAGAATTACCAGGGTTGAAGTATTCAACCTTGGCCAAAATGGTGCCTTTTATGCCTTTTGTTACGCTGTTGAGCTTCACTAATGGTGTATCTCCTATGGCTTCAATTATTGAGTTGTAGTACATAACTTAGAGTGGATGTTTTTTTTTGCAAAATTAATGATTATCACCTGGTTATAACAGGAGTGAGATTAATAATGTCATAAAAAAAGGGATAGCTCTCGCTATCCCTTTCAATATATCAAATCAGATGATTTTATTCTTCTGACTTCTCTTCAGACTTGTCTTCTGCTTTAGCAGCAGCCTTTTTGGCCGGAGCCTTTTTGGCTGGCGCTGGCTTTTTAGCGTCACCTTCCATTTTGTCCTTCAATGCACTAAGAGCTTCTAAGTCACCTAATGTTGACTTTTCAGCATCTTTCACTTTAGGAGCAGCAGCTTTAGCTTTCTTCTTAGCAGGAGCTGGTGCAACAGGCTCTTCAGTAGAATACATCGCCTTATGAGACAAAGCAATTCTCTTATCATCTTTAGAGAATTCTAAAACTTTGAATTCTAATGTCTCACCAGCAGCAGCTTTAGATCCATCTTCTTTCTCTAAGTTTCTAGCAGAGCAGAATCCTTCGATTCCGTAAGGAAGCTCCAAAGTAGCTCCTTTCTCAGTCATACCAATCACAGAACATTTATGAACAGATCCTGGAGTAAATACCGTTTCGAACGTATCCCAAGGGTTTTCTTCTAAATGCTTGTGGCTCAATGCTAATCTTCTATTGTCAACATCAAGTTCAAGAACCATTACATCAAGCTCCTCTCCAACTTTTACAAATTCAGATGGGTGTTTGATTTTCTTAGTCCAAGAAAGGTCAGATACGTGTACCAAACCATCGATACCTTCTTCAAGCTCGATAAACAAACCGAAGTTTGTAAGGTTTCTTACAATACCTTTATGAGTTGTACCAAC
>CAYGNU010000276.1:0-5564 GCA_964351175.1 uncultured Roseivirgaceae bacterium
GCTATGAGACATCCAAACCTGAGAATCAAGATTGATCTCTTTCATCAAATCATTATGCTGATCTGACTTTGACAATTTAGCCCTGCCATACTCCCTGATTTTGGAAGGAAGCACCTTACCTCCGCCCTTTTGGGCCATTAGCTGGGCTCCATAACAAACACCTAGTAATGGTACTTTTTTTCTAAATAAATCAAGGTCAACATCGGGGGCGTCTTCCTGCCTAACAGAACACGGACTACCAGAAAGGATAACACCTTTTATATCTTCAGTAATCTCGGGAATATTGTTGTAAGGGTGGATTTCGCAGTAAACATTTAGTTCTCGAACTCTCCGGGCAATTAGTTGCGTGTATTGAGAGCCGAAGTCAAGGATCAAAATCTGTTCTGCCATGGTGCAAAAATAGTATGTCAACCATGAAATACTATTAATTTGATAAATAAACTCTTCAAATAACTGTGATTAAATAAATGGCATCGTTTTGGTTAAACGGAAAAGAACTAAATTTGAATTATGATGATGAAAAGTAAAATAAAAATACTGTCGGCTGTAATTGTATTAGGTGGACTTTTGACCTTCAGTGCCTGTGATGAAAATAATAATTTTGTGCCCTTTTTTAGTATCGAAGATGATAAAAATCTGGGCAAGCAAGTAAGTGATGAAATCGCGGCAGATCCTTCATTTGTGCTATTAGATCGAACAGAATATGCAGACGCCTATACTTATCTAGATGGCATGGTAAATGAAATCTTGGATAACGGTGATGTAGTTTATAGAGACGAATTTGTATGGGATGTTTATATCGTTCATAATGATGAAACTTTAAACGCTTTTGCCACCCCAGGTGGATATATATATGTTTACACTGGATTAATCAAATATTTAGATGAAGCAGATGACTTGGCGGGAGTTATTGGTCATGAAATCGCTCACGCAGATCTAAGACACACAAGTCGTAACCTTCAAAAACAATATGGTGTTCAGATTTTGTTGAGCATTATATTAGGTCAAGATGCTGGTCAATTGACAACTATAGCTGGTCAAATTGCAGGCACAGTAGCAGGACTAAGTTTTAGTCGTGAATTTGAATCAGAAGCAGATGCAAGAGCTGTGGAATATAACGCCACTACAAAATACGCTTGTGATGGAGTTAAAAATTTCTTTCAAAAATTAGAAGATGAAGGTGCAACAGGTGGAACACCAGAATTTTTAAGTACTCACCCAAGCCCTGAGACTAGAGTGGCAGACATTACTGCAAAAGCAACCGAATTAGGTTGTGATACCTCTCTAAGTGAAGATGCTGGCTATGATACTTTCAAAACAGATTTACCAGAATAGATTGATCATATAAAAAAAAGGGGCTGTCTCAAAAGGACAGCCTCTTTTTTTTTGGAAGCTGAAGTGGTTTTTAGCATAAATACATCCACCTCACCCCCTTCAAAGGGGGAATACCTCTCAAGCAGATTATATGGGTGTTGGATTCCTTTACATCAGTTAGAAAATATTTAGATGATACTTTTTAGATAGGCCTATCCTACTTAAAACAGTTCAGTACATCAATCCTGCAGTTGAGTACATCTTATTATAAGTGTGTGAAACTATAGTGCATCATTGTATCGTAATCAAAAGCGAACACAAATTATATAGTTATGAATACTCAAGGTCAAAAATTCAAAATAACAACATGGCTACTCGGTCTGATGCTACTGGTCAACATTTCAGCATCAGCACAGGGTTTATCCATCAGTAACGAGGACAGTTACAATTCCAAATTATTTAGTGGCAAGCACCGCTCTACCAAAATCACATTAGGTGGACTAAAAAGCTTCGATGTAGAATATAGAGGAGAGATTGAGGTTAATGCCACAGATACCGATATCACATCGATAGCTCCAGGGGGATATTTTGAAGTAAGTAAAACAACATTTGGTAGCAAAAGGTCAATTGTTATTGAACCATCTGGTGGCAAACTTGTAAAAGAATATTATGAAGGAAGATCAAAAGTAAACTATGAGCCAGATGGCCGAGAGTGGCTTGAAGAAATACTTCCTGACTTAGTAAGAACAACAGGTATTGCCGCCAAAAGTAGAATTAATAGGTATTTCAAAGAAGGTGGTGTAAATGCTGTATTAAATGAGATTTCTCGACTCGAAAGCAGCTATGTTCAATCCATCTATGGCAAGCTTTTGTTTCAAAAACCAGGATTGACTGACAATGAATTGATCTCAGCCATATCTCAACTGGCAAGAGAACTATCATCAAGCTATTATTTATCTCAGCTTCTTGAAGAAACAAGCGACAAGTTCCTTAACAAAGAAAATACTAGAGAGGCATATTTTGATGCTGTTGCCAAAATTGATAGTGACTATTATAAGGCCGAAGTTCTTAAAAAAGCTTTTACAGGTTCAGCGCCTTCAGATGCGGTCATGTCGAAAATCATGTATGCCACATCAGATATAAGTTCAGATTACTACCAATCTGAAGTGCTAAGCGAATTACTTAGCATGAGAAATTTAAGCAGTAACGCATTAAATGAAATAATTAAGACCACTAGAAGCATAGGCTCCGATTATTATCAGTCACAGATATTGAGTAAAGCGGTGAAGAAGGATGGGTTATCTGATGAAGCCTATTCGTCATTAATGGAAAATATCTCAGAGATAGGCTCTGACTATTATATGTCGCAAGTTTTTAGTGATATGTTAAATAGCCCATTGGAAGAAAATGTTTTAACAAACATGGTCAAGTTGCTCAATCAAAATATGGGATCAGACTACTACTTATCCAGTGTATTGTCGAAAATGATGCGAGAGCAAAAAGTTAGTACGAATACTATGGAAGCTTTGTCTGAGGCAATAGCAGATATGAGCTCTTCTACTTATGCAGCAGAGGTAATAAAAGATGCCTCAAAAGCCAGTAGGCTAGAGAAGAAAACACTAATAGCCCTTATAGGTGCTTCAAGTGAAATAGACAGCGACTACTACTTATCCGAAGCACTCATGTCACTAGCAGTCCATGTAAGGTCAGGTGACGATGAAGTAAAGAAAGCCTATAGAGATGCGGCTCGAAAAATTGGTTCTGATACTTATTATGGTCGTGCGGTCAAGGCGATAGACTAAAAACACGCTACTCAAAATATTTCTAATAACAACAGGTCATGATAAGCTTTCTAATCAACGCTGAAATTGCTAGATTGGGTTTATCATGGCCATTTACCACTCATTAGTTTACGGAAGAATGCGAAAGCTCTGGTTGGGAATTGGCATAAGTTCATTCATAGGAATCACCTATTTCATTTACTTATACTATAGCGAAAAAGGTGTATTTCCTTCACTCACAGACGATATTGAGTATTTTACTTTGTGTGCAATTACTACCAACATCATTGGATTAGCACTTTACTATTCTGACACTTTTCTAAATAAACTAGTGTCATGGAATCAGAACTTGTCGGGCAGATTCTTGCTTGGCTTTATTATCAATACTCTATTATCCTTCATCCTATTAGGGGCAATTGGTGTTTTTTTCTTAAAAGTAGATTCTCCGCAGCTTGCCTTAACTGAATACTCCGATGTTCATTATGACATAATAGCCAAACTTCTTATTCTGACCATTATAGGCATTCTAATCTATACTGTTATCAATTTCGCTTTATACTCTTACCATCAGTACAATGTAGTTCATATAGAAAGTGCTAAAAATCAACGGAAGCAGCTTGAATTACAATTTGAAGCACTGAAATCTCAGCTCAGTCCTCATTATTTATTCAACTGCCTAAATACAATTTCTTCACTCATTTTTAAAGATCCTCATCTAGCCGAAGATTTTATAAGGCGTTTGGCTTCTACTTATCAATACATTCTAAACAACAATGCAAAAAAGTTCGTGACCCTTCAGCAGGAGATTGATTTTGTTAAATCATATAACTATTTGCTCCAGGTAAGATTTGAAAATAACCTTAAATTAGATATCAATCTTCCTCCCAATATCATGGACAGTAAGATACCGCCTTTGACATTGCAAATGCTGGTTGAAAATGCCGTGAAGCACAATATTATATCGAAAGACAAACCTTTAAGCATTTACATTAGTGCTATTGACAACACAGACATAAACATTACCAATACCAAGACGGAAAAACCACTTCATGTAAACTCTATGCATGTCGGTTTGGAGAATATCATTAAAAGATATCAATTCTTTACAAGTAGGACCATAAGGATTGATGATGCAAAAAAATATACCGTCATGCTTCCAGTTATTCAAAACAGACCAGCCAAATCAGCATGAAAAGGATGATAATTAATAATGCCTTTTTCAGATTACTGATACCTCCGGCATATGGCATATTGGTTTACTTGATGATCTTACTTATCAATAATGACATTAGACAACTTTCTTCAATATTTAGCAGTCAGGAAGTATATGTCTGTATTGGGTTAAGCTATTTGGTAACAGAAGCACTTCGTTTAAATACCATTCTACTCAATAAGTTCAATACCGAATACTTAGGAAATAGGATATTAATACAGCTGTTAGTAGGACTACTTGTTACCTTAATTACAGTTTCCATTAGTATTTCAGGTTATTTCAAATACGTGGTGGAGTTTGGAATAACAGACACGCAGTTGATCATATTCAACGCCATTTTCGGAATATCAAGTTTATTATACAACCTGCTATATTTCAGTCATTTATATTTACAAAAACAAAATATTACACAACTCAATGAGGAGCGGTTACTGAAGGATATGGTAGAAAATGAGTTTCGTAATTTCAAGCATGAAGTAAACCCAACGTTACTTTATGATAGTCTTGAGACATTAATATCCCTTGTGCATAGAGATGTTGACGAAAGCGAAGAGTATATAGATAGCATGTCATCAGTGTATCGCTACATTTTAAGCAATAAAAAGACTGAGCTAACCACCATAGCGGCAGAACTAAAAGCAGCTAACCACATTGTTCACCTCCTTAATTATAAGTATGACAACAAGATATCAATAAAGGTGAATTTGCCAGAAAGCATATTGGAGTCTCCTGTTGTTCCGGGCTCATTCCCACTATTAATTGAAAGGGCAATAAGGATGACCATCATTAATAAATACAACCCGTTACAAATATCATTGGAGTATGAAAAGGCAGATGACTATATTGTGATTGAATATACGCTTAATGAACGGCTAAGTCCTATGAGTGAGGATATACTTGATAAGATTCAAAATTCTTATGGTTATTACAGCGAAAAACCAGTAGTACATGTAAGGGCCTATGATCAAAATTATGTTAAAATACCGATGTTAGCGGTGGTAGAAGAGCCCTTAACTTCGGAAGAAATAGATATAGACTAATGATTTATAATAGTGATAAAAAATTGTCAATATTGCTCGCTGGCTTTAAAATCTAAAATCAATAAATGAATGTACTAATAGTTGAGGACGAGGTGCCTGCCGCTGAAAAGTTAGAGCGCTATTTATCTAAATACGACACCGATATTAAGGTTTTAGAAAAACTAACCTCTGTCTCTGATAGTGTGCAATGGCTTAGTAAACATCAAGAAAAGTTGG
>CAYGNU010000276.1:5574-6410 GCA_964351175.1 uncultured Roseivirgaceae bacterium
ATGGCAAGAGTTTCGAAATCTTTGAACAAGTAAACATTCAAAAACCTATTATATTCATTACAGCTTTTGACGAATATGCCATAGATGCATTTAAAGTTAACAGTATTGATTATCTACTAAAACCAATAACCTTTGATGACCTATCCCAGTCACTCAATAAGTTAGAAGAGTTAAGAAAAAACTTCAGCAGTACATCACCTGCTATTGATCTATCCCAGGCGTTGGCTCAACTTCAGCAAAAAACTTATAAAACAAGATTTATGGTTAAGCTTGGCGAGCACATAAGGTCAATTGTTGCTAACGATATTGCACTGTTTTATGCAGAAGGCCGAGATGTATACCTGGTAACCAATGAAAAAAGGAAGTTCATTATTGACTACAAATTAGAGGAGCTGGATGAAATACTAGATCCAGCTTTATTCTACAGAGCTAATCGATCTTTTATCACCAATATCAATGCGATAAAGGATGTAATGGTTTATTCCAACAGTAGACTCAAAGTCTCTCCTACTATTGATTTCGACAAAGAGATAATTGTAGCCCGTGAGAAAGTAAACACTTTTAAAGAGTGGTTTAATGGGTTGTAATTGATTTGAGGATCTGTCATGCTCGGTACGTCTTCCCGGAAATTTTATTCGTTCCTTAAGTAAAAAGGAATGAAATTGTCCGGAATCTCCGTGCCAAACCCCATCTTAAATAGATACCGGATAAATAAAGGTTAAAAAATGTAAACCTTTATTTTCCGGCAAGACAGCTTTATAAAAAAAACACCATGCCAATGGCGTGGTGCTGCTCCTATCATTTTTACTGCTTAGTTAATTAAATGATATCTCTTC
>CAYGNU010000277.1:0-6409 GCA_964351175.1 uncultured Roseivirgaceae bacterium
GTCCAACAAAACCCCCACCAACAATTAATACCCGAAGCTGTGAGAGTTTTAAGAAAACTGGAAACAGGTTATTTTTAGGCGTTGGCATATTCGTAGGATTTACTTAAATAATCAACTTTAATTTGCTCAAGTTCCTGCCCTACAACCTCTCCCGCAATAATAATTGCAGGTGACTGGATCTGCTCCTTTTCAGCAAGATCAACAATGTTATCCATGGTAGTTTTGATCACTTGAGCATCAGGTTTGGATCCTCTGCTGATGATGGCTATGGGCAAATTATCCTTTCCATGAGCTCGGTAGGCTTCTACAATTACCTTCAATTTACCAAGGCCCATTAAGAATATACCTGTTGCACTTGACTGCGCTACTAATGTTACATCTTTGCTTAGCTCACCTTTACATGTTGTAGCCGTTACCACCCAAAAGCTTTCATTCGTGCCACGAGCAGTCAAAGGGATGTCATACAAACCAGGCAAGTTTACACTTGATATACCAATTACACTTGCAGTTTCGATACCAAAGGCCTTGGCTATCGCCAACTCTTCGTACCCTCTGGCAAATACAAAAGGATCTCCCCCTTTGAGTCTCACCACATGGCCATGTTTTAGTGCATTATCAACTATCAACTTATTGATCTCATCCTGAGAGTGACTGTGCTGGTTAGCTCTTTTTCCTACATATATTTTGATGGCGTCCTTCTGTGCGTACTCCAGCAGACTTTCATCTACCAGTGCATCATAAAGAATGACATCTGCCGCAGCTATTGCTTTTATTCCTTTCAAACTTATAAGCTCAGGATCTCCAGGTCCTGCACCTACCAATGTTAATTTTGCTTCCATGATTATGCCTTATGACTATGCTTTATAAAAGTCGGTGATCACTAATTTATCTGTACTCTTGCCTCGGTATTGTTTTACCAATTCAATAAATGCTTTGGCTTCGTTGTAATAGGTGGTTACAAAGGGCTCTTCCGGCTTGTTTTTGTTGATCTTTAACGTAAAGTCTTCAAAGCGTCCTTCGATACCTATTTTACCTGATGCCACAAAATACTCGTCAAAATCCTTGATAATGCCTATTTGTGTATTGCACGATATGTCATCATTCAACAGCAAAGCTTTGGCTCCTACTATGATGGCGTGATAGCTGTTATAAATTGAATCGGTGAACGACTGATTATCTAATGCCTCTTTGGCATAGAAGAGTTTTTCCTCCGCATCCAGAATAATTGTTCCTACCTCATCCAAACTCACCCCGGCACATTCTCCTGTTCCAATCTCCGGCACAAAATCCTCATTATGCCCCCAGTCAACATACTCGCTGTCATCAATATTGGTGACATCTCCAAGCGACTTCAACAAGCTATAGAAGTATCGCTTCCCTTGTCGGGCATAGTAGTTATTGAAATATTCATCGTCATAGGAATTCATTTCATAGTCATCGAATAATGTTCTGATGGCCGTCAATATTCGCTTACTTGGCAGTTTGATCACCTTATCGGCAATGGTATGCTGTCCATGAGCATCTACTCCTCCACCTAGCACCAACTGAAGTGCTGGGATTACCTTGTCGCCATTTTTAATGGAGCTGCCGTGCAGTCCGATATTAGCTACCATATGCTGACCACAAGAGTTCATACAACCACTGATTTTAATGGTCAGAAAGTTCTCCGTAATCAAGTGTTTGAATTCTTGAGCTATTAACTTTTCTATTTCTAGGGCTACACCCGTAGAGTTGGTCACGCCCAGATTACAAGTATCGGTACCGGGACAAGCCGTAACATCCAACACCTTATCTGCGCCAGGCTCTCCTAAGTCCAACTGCTGAAGCTTTGAATACAAATATTCCAAGGCATCTGATTTTACAAATTTAAAAAGCAGGTTTTGTGTGATGGTAATTCTGATATCATCAGAAGCTACTTCATTGGCCAACGCTGCTAAGTGATAAGCTGTTGATGCTGAAATATTACCCAAAGGAACTTTAATAAATACAGCAAAGTAGCCTTCTTGCTTTTGTTTGATGACATTGGTCGTTTTCCAAAGCAAGAACTCGCCTTGGTCAACCGTTACTTTTGGTAGTTTTTTAGTCCTATCAGTAACTCCTACTGTGTCCTTTTTAACTTCAATTTCAATCTTTTGTGCTTTTAAAGCTTTGCGTTCTTCTTCTACCAATTTCAAAAAGCCCTCAAGTCCCAATCCCTTATCCTGAATTAGGTACTTTAACCTCGCTTTGTATCTTTTCTCTCGCTCTCCATATCGATCAAAAACCCTCAATCCTGCCTCAATAAATGGAATCAATTCATTAGCAGGAAGGAACTCAAATGCCTCCTGTGCCACCATACTCTGAGCCCCTAATCCGCCACCTACTACCACTCTAAAACCTCTGACTTTATCTTTGATTTCCGGAATAAATCCAAAGTCATGAAGAAAGGTGAAAGCCGAATCTTTGTAACTGGAGGAAAAGGCAATTTTAATTTTTCTTCCCATTTCCTGGCAAAGAGGATTTCTAAGGAAGTAATTAAATACTGCATCTACATATGGGATCACATCAAAAGGTTCTTCAGGATCAATACCCGCAATAGAAGATGCCGTAATATTTCGCACTGTATTACCACAAGCCTCCCTAGCCGTAATACCCACTTCCTCCATTTTATTAAGAATCTCTGGAGTGTCTTCCAATTTGATATAATGCAGCTGAATGTTCTGCCGCGTGGTCAAATGCAGATTGCCATTGGTGTAGGTCTCAGCCAACTCTCCCATTCTAATCAATTGAGTTGGGGTTATCTTCCCGTAAGGAAACTTGGTTCTAAACATTTGTACACCAAATTGTCGCTGTCCATAAACCCCTCTGGTCAATCGAAATTGCTTGAATTTTTCCTCATCAATTTCACCATTTTTAAACCGGTTGATTTTGCCGTCCAGCTCTAAAATGTCTTTTCTAGCTGCAGAACTTACTTTTTCAGATATTGTAATACTCATGATTATCTGTTTAATGTTTTTACTAATTGAGGTTTAGACTGCTTGATAGCATTTTCTATGTCTTCAAGAATGTCATTGATATTTTCCAGCCCTACTGATATTCTGATCAGTCCAGGTGTAATTCCTACTCTGTCACGTTCTTCACTGGTAAGTTTAGCGTGAGTAGTGGTTGCAGGGTGCGTTACTATCGTTCTGGTATCTCCAAGGTTAGCGGTGATAGACAGCATTTTGAGGCTATCTACAAAATCCAACGCTCTCTCAATGCCACCTTTTAGCTCAATAGTAACAATTCCGCCTCCCATGGTCATTTGCCTTTTAGCCAGTTCATATTGAGGATGTGATTTTAGGAATGGATATTTCACATTTACAAACTCGGGATGTCCTTCTAGGTACTCAGCTATAGCTAGTGCATTGTTAGAATGCCTTTCCATTCTAATAGGCAGTGTCTCTAGACTTTTTGAAAGCAGCCATGCATTAAATGGCGACAATGAAGGACCAGTATGCCGCAGGAAGAATCGCACCTTGTCTATCAATTCACTTTTCCCAAGAATGGCGCCTCCAATGGTTCTACCTTGTCCATCAATAAATTTAGTAGTAGAATGACAAACCAAGTCAGCGCCATAGTTGGCAGGCTTTTGCAGATAAGGTGTAGCAAAACAGTTATCAACTATCAAAGTCAGGTTGTGCTGTTTGGCCAATTTCCCCAACCATTCCAAGTCTACAAGATCAAGTCCAGGATTAGAAGGCGTTTCCACGAAAATCAATTTTGTATTCTTCTCCAATAGGCTTTCCCAAGTCTCTGGTTTATCAAGGTCGGCATAGGTATGAGAGATTCCCCACTTTGGAAATATCTGCGTCAGTATTTGATGAGTAGAGCCAAATAATGATCGTGCTGCGAGAATATGATCACCTGAACTTAATAAGGCAGCCATGGCACTGAACATGGCTGCCATTCCTGAAGCTGTTGCCAAACCATCTTCCACCTCCTCTAGATTCACAAGTTTCTGAATCAACTCAGAAGTATTTGGATTAGTGTATCTGGTGTAGATGTCACCGGGGACCTCATCAGCAAACATTGCCCTTGCCTCTTCCGAGCTGTCAAAAGCAAAACTAGAATTCATAAATATGGCACTTGAATGTGCTCTGTTTGATCTTTCCAACTCGGTTCTTACCGCATTGGTATCGAAATGTTTATAATTTTTACTCATTGTGTAACCAGCTTTTTTTGGCCAATAATTCTTCTTCCTCTTCTACATAATCTGGGTCTGGTACACAGCAGTCTACAGGACAAACGGCAGCGCACTGTGGCTCCTCATGGAAGCCCATACATTCGGTGCATTTTGAGGAAACGATATAATAGAACTCATCAGAAACAGGTTCTTGCTGTTCAGAACCAGACTGCAACAAGCCATCTTCGAGTTCAACTTCTTGCAGTGAGGTGCCGCCAGCCCAAGTCCAAAGGGCACCACCTTCATAGATGGCGGTATTGGGGCATTCTGGTTCGCAAGCCCCACAATTAATACATTCGTCAGTTATCATTATAGCCATGATCACTTAGTTTTTGAAAGAAATAAGAAAAAGGATATTTTAAACAGGCTTATGAATTAAGCCTTGCAAACGCTAATCTGAGATCCGAACTATTAACGGATCAACTCAGAATTTAGCAACAACAGCAACAGACAGCATTAGAAATGTCTGAGAGTCGATGATTCGGGAAATTAAAATGATTTGTCATTTGGGTATTAATTTATATTCTTCAACTGTATCAGTTGAACCAAGATTTAGCACCTTTCCATTTTGGCGGTTGCTAGCGTTTCATAGAGCTTGGTCTCTCCACGCTTCTTTATAAATCACCCACGTGTGTGAATGAATTCTGTCGCAATAATAGAAAAATAATTTTCAGTTGCAAAAATAAAAATAGAAATTGTCGGCTATTGTCATTTATATCGCTTGTCAAATTAGCTAATTTTCTTCTGGTGTATACAACAATTGATCGTTTGCAAAATCATACAAAGTAAGCCTTCTTAAGTCGAAATAAGCTGACCAAAATGAACGCAATGAATTGATATAACTTCGTTTGGCATTGTCCTTTTCAGTTAATGCAATATTCAAGTTCGTAATATCAATTTTTCCTATCAAATATCGATTCTGGGCCACTTTATAACGTTCTTGAGCTACATCATCTGATTTTTTAGTGATCAGTAATTGGTTCTTTAACACTTCAAATTGACGCACCATGGTTAGGATCTCCTGTTCAAAATTTTGCTCATCTTGAGCAATCACATAATCATTCAAACGCTGGTTCGCTAAAGCTGTTCTCATCCTCGCTTTATTTCTTCCCCAATCAATTAAAGGAATATTAAAGCTAACATTAAATCTTTGCTGATTATTAGTGTTGGTATACAGGTTATCATAATTGTCACTCGCATTATTCAAACCAAAGGAGGCAGTCATGTCCGTTTGAAACCGCTCCGATCTTGCCTGTGCTACCTCGCGTTCGGCTTCAATCTTTCGCCTCTCAAAGGCAATAAAATCGGCCCGATTACCTTGGGCGTAAGTAAGCGCTTCAGCGTAATTAACATCAAAAAGAGGAATGGATTCAGGCAGTATTAATTCAAATTCACGCTCATCTAACAATCCGGTGTAAGATCGTAACTGAAGTCTTGCTGTTTCCATATCCAGCTTAGCCTGTAAAACATCTTGCTGCGAACGAAGAAGTTGTAATTCAACTTGCAAAAGCTTGTCCTTTGAGGTCGTTCCAATATTATACCTACCCTGCTCAATTTTATAGATGGTGTCATTATTTGCCAAATTAAATTCAGCAATTTGCTGATTGATCTGAGCATCTAGAAATGAAAAAAATCTATCAACAGCAGTTCTGGAAATGGCCTCCTTTTGTTCTACATACTCTCTTTTAGACTCCTCAAACCTTAAAGGTTCTGTTCTCTTATCCCACTTCAAATCATTGAATCCAAATATGGGTTGATTCAGCCTTACATTAAAAAGCGTAGAATTGAATTGATTAATATCACGCTCTAAATCATCAAAATAATTGAGGTTTGAGTTCACAGAGATGTTACCTCCTGTCCAAAAAAGTGGTTGCTCTATTCCCAAATTAGCAAATGAGCTGATCTGCTCTCTACTCTGAAAAACTATTGTTCCATCATCAATTCTATTGCTAAAAAAGTCACGGTTATAATCTGGCAATGTACCATTAAGCCTTAACTGCGGGCTGTAGTTCGATTTGTAAAAGCGGTATTGCCAATATCTGTTTTCCTTTCTTGTTTCTGCTTGCTTGGCTGCAGGAGATTGATTTATTGCTCTATCAATGATTTCCTCAAGCGTAAATTGGCTCTTTTGTCCAAACGCTATACTTCCAGTAAGCATTAGAATAATTCCTAATGTGTATTTTATGTTATTCATATCGTAAAGAT
>CAYGNU010000278.1:0-6408 GCA_964351175.1 uncultured Roseivirgaceae bacterium
ACTTCAATAATCTAGACAAGATATGTAATATCTAAACAACTTCTCAACAAAAAAGTATAAAATCAAAATGAGAGAAGTTTGCGATTATATGAATGGATAAATTTATTTAAGACTTTTTTGCTCCATCAAAACCTGATTTCAAATGTAAGTCTTGTTGAGGAAAAGGAATCTCAATGTTGTTTTCTTTGAATTTTTCAAAAATAGCGTAGTACAACTGACTTTTAAGAATATTTGGTCTGCTGGTATATTCTGTAGTCCAAACTCTTAAGTAGAAGTTTAAAGAACTATCGCCAAACTCATCAAAAAGAACATCGGGTGCAGGGCTATCAAGTACCCCCTTATTTTCTGCAGTAACTTCAAGTAACAGACTTTTGATCTTTTTTGGATCCTCTTTGTAGGCTACTCCAACAGGAAATCTGAAGCTGACATTTCGATCATTATGACTCCAGTTAATAACTGTAGAGCTAATGAATTCTGAGTTTGGAACAATAACAGAAATATTATCATTTGTAACTACTGTAGTAGCTCTGGCTGATATTTTTAACACATCGCCTTTAATATCACCGACCTCAATTCTGTCACCTAATTTTATTGGCTGCTCAAATAAAATAATGATTCCAGAAATAAAGTTGTTTGTTATATTTTGCAGTCCAAAACCAATACCCACGCCCAATGCACCAGCTAATATGCTTAGTGCACTTAGGTCAATGCCAGCTGTCTGGATAATGACCATTAACCCTATTATCAGGAATAAGTATCTAATAATAGTAGATACTGATTGTGCTGTAGATGGTATAGTGGTGTACTTTTTTAGAACGGTATTTCCTATGAACTTGCTTAACTTATTCGCAAAAAAGTTTAGAAGGAAAATAGAAATAAAAATGTAGAAAATAGTGATTAATGTGATTTCTGAATTGCCTAGGCTAAAGAGTTTTACGGTAAAAAAATCACCGATGTCTGTAATAACATCCCATAAATCAGAAAGTAAAATTTTTAACTCGTCCATGCAGAAATAATGTCTAAGTGTTTAAGATATCAAAAAATAAATGATTGATATGGCATAAATCCTTAAATTTGAAGTTGAATTGAACTATAACCAAATAGTAAAATAGACTGTTATGCACTATTTTGGTTTATAATGAATATTGGTAAGCCAATTATTGAATTGAAATTGTCGATAAATAAAGTATAATGAAAAAGTCAATCTACTCCGGAGCTGTTATTTTATTGCTCGGTATTTTTTTGGTAGGGTCTGGTTATGCACAAAGTGTGAGCAAGACCGTTTACGATGCAGATAAGTATTTCAAAATCAGAAACTACGATGAAGCGTTGAAGCTTTATTTGGAAGCTATTGAAGCTGGCGAGGGTGACGCTCTTGTGTATTACAATATAGGGGTCTGTTATCAGCAATCGTTTCAGATTAATGAGCAGATAAAAGCTATTCCTTATCTAGAAAAGGCAATTAAACTTGGTAAAGATCAATTGCCATCAAAGGTGTTGTATGATATTGCTACAGTTTACCTTCTTGATGGCCAGATAGAAAAGGCAATCAATAATTACGAACAGTACAAAGGTACTTTAAAGAGTGAGCGAGCGGAAATACAAAAAGTTGATCGCTCTTTAGAGATTGCTCATAACGCCTTAATTATGATGAGTAGTCCAAAGGATATCTCAATTCATAACTTCGGTCAAGTAATCAATTCACAGTACACAGAATACAATCCTGTTGTTTCAGCAGATGAAAGTGTGATGGCTTACACAGCTCTTAGACCAAACACTGGTAAATCAAGATCTAATGAAGAGTTTATTGAGGAGGTATATATTTCATATAATCAGTCTGGAAACTGGTCTCAACCTGAGAAAATAGAAATCACCTCTAATTATAATGTTGGTACTGCTGGATTATCTGCAGATGGACAAAGAATGTTGATTTTTATTGGAGCGGCTGAAGGTGCTGGCAATCTTTATTCGATCGATAAGTCGGGAAAAGACTGGTCTATCCCTACTACACTAGGGCCTAAAATCAATAGCCTGAGACATTTAGAAAGCACGGCTAGTATCACTCCTGATGGCAAAACAATGTATTTCGCTAGTAATAGACCTGGTGGATATGGAGGATTAGATATCTATCAGATTAAAAAGTTGGAATCTGGAGAATGGGGTGAAGCAATTAATCTAGGGCCAAAGGTTAATTCAAAGTATAATGAAGATGCACCTTTCATTCACCCTGATCAGTGGACTTTGTTCTTCACTTCTGATGGACATAATACGATGGGAGGAAGAGATATTTTCGTAACCAGACTGTTTAATGATGAATGGACGAAGCCTGAAAATATGGGCTATCCAATTAATACTACAGCCGATGACAATTATTTTACACTAACTGCAGATGGTAGAAAAGGGTATTTTTCTTCTAATAGAAAAGGAGGAAATGGAGGACAGGATATATATACCATTGATATGCCTGAAGAAGAGGCTAATGTGCCATTGACCATGGTAAAAGGAAGAATCCTTGATGGAGAAACCGGTCAGCCTATGCCGACTAAAATTTATATGATTGATAATGAGTCGGGTAAGAAATTGGATTTCGTATATCAACCAGATCCAAAGACGGGAAATTATTTAATAATCCTTCCACCTGCTAAGAACTACGATATGATTATCGAATCTGAAGGATTTTTACCATACACGTTGAATATCAATGTACCTGGGCAAACTTATTTCTACGAGTTGTTTCAAATGATCTATTTAAAAACTATTAAGCAATTTGATGTAATTGTAGGACAGTCTGTAGAAGTTAAGAATGCTTTTTATGATACACACGAGGATGCAGTAACAGATTTTAGAAAGACTCATGAATCCGAACTTATCAAGAATGATAGCATTGATGTTTATGACCTCATGAATGACCTAATTGCAGCAAATGATCAAGTGGGAATAGATTACATTACTAGTCTAATTTATTCGACAAATTCGATAGATGAAATTAGTTTTGATTCTAGCAAGGAATTAGAACAAGCTACTAGAGTCTATTATTATGATGAGAGTGATGAAAGTAAGTTTGAGAAGAAAGAAGTAGATGGTAAAACTATTTTCTCTCTTCCTACCATGTATGTGACTGAGGAGGCTGAAAAGCAGAAAGCAGAGAAAAAGGATCAGCCAATAACTTACGACAAGTCACTGCTTAATAAAGTAACCAAGCTATATTTTGATGTTTCTAAAAGTGAAATGAAGAGTTCTTATAATGCTGAATTAGATAAAATTGTTGCTGCCATGAATAAATATCCTGATTTGGGAGTGCAGATTTCTGGATATGCTTCTGCTGAAGGTAATGAGGAGTTTAATAGGAAACTTTCAAATGAAAGAGCCATAGCTGTATTGGATTACATCAACCAAAAGGGTATTGTTAGAAGAAGAATTATTGCCAAAGCTTTTGGTGCAACTAAAAATGAAAGTGGCAACGCAGAAGAAAGTAGAAGGGTAGAAGTTGAAATTGTTCCTTTAAATCAGGCGAACAAATAGTTAACTTGGTATTAGTAAAGAAGAATCACCATAACTTAAAAAGCGGTAGTCATTAGCTATCGCTTTTTTATATACTTCTCGCCAGTCTTCACCTATAAAAGCAGCAACAAGTAAAATCAGAGTGGAACCTGGTAAATGGAAATTGGTGATTAGTCCATTGCAGATTCTGAATTCATACCCAGGAAATATAAAAATTTCAGTCTGACCAGTAATCTGAGATAATTCTTTTTCTTTTAGATGTTTTTTAACAGCTTCTAGCGATTCGTTTTTTGTCGGTAAAGTATTTAATTCATGTTGATATGGATATAACTTGTCAATAAAAAAATCAGATTCTCCGTTTAGTAATTTCACACCATACCAATAAAGACTCTCAAGAGTTCGCATTGATGTGGTGCCAACAGAAACAACAAAGTTGTTTTTTAGTAAAACCTCAACATTAGCCAAGGTAACAACCACTTGCTCAGAGTGCATAGCATGCTCTAGCACATTGTCTACCTTTATGGGTTGAAATGTTCCTGCACTAACATGAAGCGTTAGATAATCAAAAAGAATATCCTTTTTGGCTAACGATTCTAGTGTTTTGTCATCAAAATGTAAGCCCGCTGTTGGGGCTGCTACAGCACCTTCAAATTTTGAGTATACCGTTTGATACCTCTCCTGATCTTCAAAGGTAACTTCTCTATTAATGTAAGGAGGCAATGGAATTTTTCCTACTCTCTCCAATATGTGTACATATTCCTCGTCAGAGTCCCATGAAAACTCAACCAATTGTTGTGCTCTATCCGAAACCTTAACTTTTAAACAAGCACCATTATCTAGGTCTAAACTAAGAACTTGATCTTCTTTCCACTTTTTTAAATTGCCAATCATACATTTCCAAGTACAATTGTTTTTCACAAGCATTGCTCTTGCTACTTCATTTGTAGGTGCCACTGGCTCCAAAAGGAAAATTTCAATTAATGCACCTGTATCCTTTATAAAGAATAGCCTTGCCGGAATGACTCTCGTGTTGTTGAAAACAAGGCATGATTTTTCAGGGATGTGTTCGGAAATCTTATTAAATATATCGTGTGAGATCTCGCCATTTTTGTATACAAGTAGCTTAGAATCACTACGCTCTTTAAGTGGTGCTTTGGCTATTTTTTCTTCAGATAGATTATAAGTATAATCGCTCAGACGTATTTCAGTAGATGTATTCTTCATTTTACACAAATATAGGTTGAAGAATATTGATTAAGTGGTTTAAAACGCTCAAATTAAGGGGTAACTTTTAAAAATGGCTCTTCATTATTCTATTCATCCATATACTTTAGATTTTAAATTTCCAGCAGGTACATCGCGTGGTGTTCTTAAAGTGAAGGAGACCTTTATAGTAAAGATATGGTCTGAAAATAACCCTAATGTTTTTGGCCTTGGAGAATGTGGGCCATTAAAGAAGTTAAGTCTAGATGACAAAGAAGAACTACAGCCTGAAATTGATCAAAAGTTAAAAGGACTAGCGGACTTTGATTTGCCAAAATCGGACTCTGAAATCTTTGAACTTTCCTTAAAAATTGCAGGATTTGATTATCCGGCCCTGAGATTCGCAATTGAAATGGCCCTACTCGATCTATTGAATGGAGGAAAGAGACTTATCTTTAAAACCAACTTCTTCAATTCAGGAGAGAAAATACCTATCAATGGATTGATTTGGATGGGGCACATGGAATCCATGCTACTCCAAATCTCTGATAAAATAACGGAAGGATTTGATTGTATAAAAATGAAAGTAGGATCTCTTGATTTTGAAAAGGAGGTTGATATTTTGCATTATATCAGACGAAAATACTATACCCAAGATATACTTGTAAGAGTAGATGCTAATGGAGCTTTCAAGACAGAAGAGGCTTTGTATAAAATGGAAGTTATCGCACAACATGGAATACATTCTATTGAACAACCCATAGCTGCAGGTCAAATAGATCTAATGACTAAGCTCTGTGCTCAATCGCCTATAGCTATAGCGCTGGATGAGGAACTAATAGGTGTAAATGCTAAAAAGGAAAAGGAGGCTCTGCTAGAGAAAATCAGACCTCAATATATTATTATTAAACCTACACTCATAGGTGGCCTGCAGTCTTCATTAGAATGGATTGATCTTGCGAATAATATGAACATCGGTTGGTGGATCACTTCTGCTTTAGAATCAAACATTGGATTGAATGCCATAAGTCAACTGGCAAGTTTTACAAAAGCTAAGAGCTATCAGGGTTTAGGCACTGGCAAACTTTATCATAACAATATTGAATCGCCTCTGACGGTATCTGCGGGCTATATTTTTTATGATCAAAATAAAACTTGGGATTTATCCTTTTTAGAACATGACAGTACTGAGTGAAAATAAATTACATTCTGAAGGTAGTATATGGTTCTTTAATAAGGATTATATCTCAGAATTTGTCTACGGAGGCATAGACGGAGCTATTACTACTTTTGCTGTGGTTGCAGGTGCTGCAGGTGCTCAAGCTGAGTTATATTGGGTGCTGATCTTTGGGTTTGCTAATTTGATTGCTGATGGTTTTTCAATGTCAGTAGGAAATTATTTTTCGGTAAAGGCAGATAGAGATAATTATGACAAACATCGAAAAATTGAATACTGGGAAATTGAAAACTTGAGAGAGAAGGAAGTTCAGGAGATAAGGGAGATATATGAAGCAAAAGGATTTAAAGGTGAGCTTTTAGAACAAGTGGTGGAAGTAATAACTTCAGATAATGATGTTTGGGTAGACACCATGATGAAAGAAGAATTAGAAATGAATAAAGATGAAAAAGGACCTATTAAGACTGCCTTTGCGACATTTTTATCATTTAATCTGGTTGGTATTATTCCTTTGCTAGCTTACATTT
>CAYGNU010000279.1:0-6388 GCA_964351175.1 uncultured Roseivirgaceae bacterium
TGCTAAGTAAATAAATCCTCTGATCTAATCACTTTGCAAGCATAGGATGACGTTAATTCATTGTTTTTGAGACCGTCTCTTAGTATATATCAGGTTTAGCCTGTCGAAACCGGTCAAGTCTATCGACAATACATTTCAACAAGCTCAATGTGACAATTAGTTGGGAGCAAATTAGCACCCGTCCATTGTCAATTTTGGGTCTATCGGTTTGCCATCTTCGTGGATCTCATAATGTAAGTGTGGACCAACCGATTGCCCTGTATTCCCTACATACCCAATGAGCTGATCTTTAAACACTTTTTGATTTGGCATAATGACAAAGTTCTTCATATGGGCATACTGTGTAGCATATTTTTCTCCATGCTTGACCTGCACATAATTACCCCTCCAGTAATCAAACTTAGCTATTTCAACAACTCCATCTGCAGTGGCATAAACCTGAGTTCCCTCTTTGGCAACAAGGTCAACACCATCATGATGCATTTTCTTTTTTAGCAGTGGGTGCATCCTTTCTCCAAACCCTGAAGAAACCTTAACAACATTCGTCATTTGCAGTGGCCAGCCAGAAGGCTTAATATCTTCAATAATTAAATTAGTTAATGGCTGGGTGAATTCCAGAATGGGAGCTTTAACTTCAGGACGTGTGTTCATGGCCAAAAGGCCTACAGCCAAGGGAAGTGCACCTATAATGACCAGTCGCCTCCAGCTTTGAGTTTTTGTTTTGTTCATCATACTTATTCTATTTTTAAGTGGTGCAGCAAAATTTGTTGTTATTGGGTACTTGTTGCTGCTTTCAAGTGAGTGTGAAACGAGTAATGACTGATAAGCTAGAAGCTCACCTCCTTGTAATATCACCTGTCTGTCTGCCAGATATTCCAGGTTAATTCTAATCGCTTTTTTGAGTTGATAAATGATCGGATTAAACCAGAATAGTATCATTGACAACTCTATCAATATCAAATCGATAAAGTGCCTTTTAGCAATATGCTCCCGTTCGTGCATCATTATCTCGTAAGGCACATTATCTTTCCATTTTGATGGGATATAGATTTTATTGAATAATGAGATTGGTTCTTTTATTTTATCATTGATATAAACTTCCTGACCATGAATGCTAAGCTTTTGCGACTGCCTCACCATCATTAATGCTGAGTGGATGCCCCATATTAATCGAACAAACATCAATAAAGCAATGAGGAGATAAACAGCTGGAAGCACCAGTGTCCATCGATTTTTAGAACTGTTAATCGCTGCCAATTCTTTTGAGACTTCATTAATATTAAAAGTAGATGTTTCTGATAAGCCTATAGAAGTACTCACTTGAGTGATAGATATTGGCAACTGCTCTGAGCTGACAAAGAATGCAGTAAAAGGAATACTGAGACTAACAACGAGTGTCCCAATCAGGTACCACCTGTTCATGGTAAAGAAGGTCTTCCCTCTAAGGAACAGAAAATAGTAAAGCCAGAAAAGCAGAAGGCCAAGGCTAGACATCAGTAAATATTGGATCGGGCTCATTCGTTCTTCTTTTTAATTTCTTTATCTATTTCCGCTTTAATAGCTTGTAACTCATCTACAGTCAAATCAGAATTGCTGAAAAAGGTAGCAAACCCCTGCCATGAATTTTCAAAGAAGTTGGATACCATTCCTTTAAAATGATTTTTGAAATAATCTTCCTTCTTTATCAATGGATAGTATTCGTTGATTTTACCATAGGTATTATGGCCAATAAATTTCTTCTTCACCATTACCCTTATTACGGTTGATACCGTTGGGTATGCTGGCTTTGGATCTGGCAGTGCCTCCACAATGTCTTTAAGAAAGCCCTTTTTAAGCTTCCAAAGCACCTGCATGATATTCTCTTCGGCCTTCGTCAATTCATTCATGAGTCAAATATATAACTATATTTATAATTATAAAATTATTTTTATAATTATAAATCAATAAGGATATATTTTGTGTAGCTACCCACCCCTAACCCCTCCAAGGAGGGGAATTGATACTAGAGTAAAATTTTACATGCCTTACAAATGACTCCTTGCCCGGATCAGGTCCGGCAAGACAACCTCTACCGATGCAGGTTTTCCACCACGCAAGTAATCCCATCCTCGGAGGGGACAAAGGAGTGGGTAACATTTCTCTCATAATTACTATATTGTAATCAATGCGCAAGATCATTCCATACAACCCAAAGCTACTTCCAATTGCCAAAAAGCTCAGAGCAAATATGACATTAAGTGAAGTTCTTCTTTGGAATGAACTCAAAGGCAAACAACTCGGCATTCAGTTTAGCCGACAAATACCTATTGACAACTTCATTGTAGATTTCTACTGCAAAGATTTAATGCTTGCGCTAGAAATTGATGGCAGTAGTCACCATCCCGAAATCCAGCAAATAAAAGATAAAGCCAGACAAGAAAGATTAGAATCATTGGGAGTGCATTTTCTACGTTTTGATGATTTAGATGTTAAAAAGAATATAAAGTGGGTTGTGAATGAGATTTATCGCTGGTTTGAAGATTATGGACCCACCCCTAACCCCTCCAAGGAGGGGAATTAGATTCGAATAAATTTTTTCCACCAAGCAAGTAATCCCTGGCCTAGAGGGAAATTGATACTGGAGTAAAATATCACATGACCCCTGCCCGGACACGTTCCGGGCTCTCTGTGATAAAACTATAGAAAGATGTCGGATCAGGTCCGGCAAGACACCCAAGGGACTAAGGTGTGGTTTTAAAACCTCCCCAGTCTCAAAAAGCCAATAGGTAAATCACTGCCGCCTTCCAGCGCAAGATCAGCCAGTGCCTCTCCTACTACTGGCGCAAATTTAAAACCATGACCGCTGAATCCGCAGGCTATCACCACTCGCTCTGACATATTAGGAAGCAGGTCAATGATAAAATGTTCATCTGGCGTGTAGGTGTATCTGCAAGATTTAATTGTCTCAATCTTACGATTAATGTTAGTGAAATACTGACGCAAAAATTCATTTAGCATGGCCTCTTCCTTGACCAATATCTCCTTGTCTTCGACATCATCAAATACTTCTCCCGGATGATGATACCCAAATTTAATACCTCGCGGACCACCAACAATTTCAGGCATTTGAGGAAAGCCATAAAAAGCGCCTTCCTTGCCTTCATCGGTCATAAGCCAGCAAGGCATATAGCCAATATTGTATTTTAAATTATTATTTGGGTTAACCCATCCCAGATATTGCCGAGTAACTTTTAATTTGACTTTCAAGTCAAGTAACTTATCAGTAAATGCACCAGAAGTAAATACTACCCGACTCGCCTGATAAGTTCTCAGATTAGTGGTGACAGTTACATAATTGTTATGTGACTCCCAATTCAGCACCTGTTCGTTGATATGAATTTCAGCACCTTTCTGTTTCGCAAATTCAGCATAGGTTTTAATGGCTCTTTCAGGGGTAACAAATCCAGCTTCTGACTCGAAAATGCACTGATAATCTTTAGGCACACTGAACTGCGGCCACAGCCTAGTGTATTGCTCATACTCCTTATGTTCAATCTTGAGATTGTAAAGATCTGCCGATTTTTGGACTGACTTTAACATCTCGTCATGCTCTGGACCGAAATAGGCTAAACCTGTCTGCCAATAAAACTGCATACTCGTAGCCTTCTCTAAAGCTCGCCACCCCTCATACGATTTATGAAGCAAAGGCACATAGTCTGAATGCTCAAAATAAGCCTTACGAATAATGCGGCTTTGGCCAGTATGCGACCCATTCTCATGGCTAATACCAAATTGCTCAATGCCCAACACCTTAGCACCTCTGCTCGCCAACTGATAACAAGTGGCCGAACCCATGGAGCCAACACCTATAACGATAACATCATATATCATGGAATAAAATTAATGTTAGTTGAGATGAAAAAAGTAATTGGGGTGAAATAATAAGTTTGGTTTATTAGATTTAGTATCTACTTTAAATAAATATCATACACGGAAATTTATGAGTAAAGAGAAATTAAATAACCTACAAAACTTTCTAAATAAAGATAAATTCAGTTCAATTGAATGGCAAAAACGAGGGTTAAACCCTTCATCAGATGAAATATGTCATTTGATGTCAGAAGGTTTAAATAATTGTTGCATTGAACTAATTGAACTACAGAAATTTGATAAATCAAAAAACACGCTCAAAAAATCATTAAAGAAAGGCCTATCATCTATTGATAAAAGACAGCTTGATACTGAAGAGAAAGAGTTTGTTTGTGATTGTTTTTATGAATTAGCCGCAATTGTCTCAATTGAGATCAATGACGAATTGAATAGTTGGATGTACGGCTCTTTGTTCAACACATTTATGAAAATCATTAAAGCTATTAAAGGACCTGATAAAATTGTAGAAACCTTAAGCCAAGATTGCACAAAATGTAAAGGAAAATTGGAAACTTTCATAACAAAAAAAGAAGACGGAATTCCTGCTTATTCATATGATATTGTCAAATGTAAATCTTGCAAGGAATATAACTTAATAGACAGGGGGCCAAATATCAAGATGTACAATTTTGGTAATTATGAACATGTTGAATATTTAAATAAATCAGACTATACACTTGAGCAAGCCAAAGACAGACTTGAACAAATTAAGTATTGGAGAAAATAATTCAGCCTCTGTTGGTGTTATCACCAACAGATAATATTTATATTTTACTTGTTGGTGAAAACACCAACAAGGGTTTAAATAAAGTCTCGCAAAAATCTCATGGATTTTATTTTCCTAAAGCCAATAAACCCCATGAGATTTATACTTAACTACAAATCCCCTCTCACCGGCTGAATAATATCCTCCTCTTCGAGCATCCTTTTTGTTTCTTTGTGCTTTGCCCAGAATTTATCCATGATCTTTTTCATCACTTTCTGATAATCAGGATGATCTGTCATTTGCGGAATGATAGGGTCTTTATCTAAGAACAGCACAATCCAATATTGATAATTATCCTTCTCAGAAAAGGCCTTTAGATAATCCATCGCTTTATCAGTATCTCCCATAGTGGCATAATAAGCCGACAGGCTCAAATCTTTATACATCGACTGATCATTTTCAGCATATTTCAGATAGCTGGCATAGTAAGGCTTGGCTTCTTCAGGGCGACCCAGCTGCTCCAGTACATAGCCTATTTTAATGTCCTCGCTAGGGTAAATATCCAATTGTAGCGCTTCCTTCATTTTAATAAACCGATCATAATACTTCCAGGCCTCTTTATAATCCTTCATAGTATAGCAGACCTTAGCCACTTCCTGAATAATATCCACTCTGGTAGTATCCTGTGCTAGTACTTCTATTAGCTCCTTCTTGGTTCTCACCAAATCAAAATCCTGCGCCATTTTAATATAAACATACAGGTACTGAGAATAGAAGTTCTCGGGATTATACTCCAGCGATTTTTTAATATACGTCTCTGCCTCATTAATAAATCCGGTTTGTGCAAGTGCATTGCTCAAATGCAAATAAGTATAACTGGCCGTTGCCGAATCCTGATCAGCGACCGCCACTTGAATACCCTGCAAGGCATGCATGAGATATTTTTCCGTATCTGGAAGTATTACCCCATAAATGTTAGATAAGAAATTATGCACCCAGGCAGTATTAGGATAGTATTCTAAAACCTCCTCAAATGACTCCACGGCCTTTTTAAAATCACGGATCTGCATATAATACAACGATCTAGCAATAAGACTTTCGCCCGCTTCTGAATCCAGCATCATGGCTTTGTCAGCATACTCATTAAGCTCCTCTGTATACTTGGGTTCAGCCAGAAAAATATCCATATAGTAGTAAGAAATGGCCACATACGCGTAAGCATTAGCAAATTGTCCATCTTCCTGAATTGCTTTTTTAAATTGTTCAAGACCTTCTGCCAAACCGGCTCCCGTCTTATCATTCAATAAGGCCAATCCTTTCAAGTAATAGTCATAAGCCACAAGATTTTGGGTAGGTATTTTTTCAATACGTTTTTGCTCTTCAGGGGTAATAATGGCATTGATTTCATTAGCGATGCTTTTAGCCACCTCACTTTGCAGGTCAAACACATCTTTCAACTGGCGCTTATACCTTCTCGACCATAAGTGTTTGTCGCTGGGTGCCTCAATCAATTGTATTGTCAAAAGAATTTCATCACCAATCTTCTGACCGCTGCCCTCGATAAAATAACTCACATTGAGTTCCCTGGATAGCTCAGGTATAGTCTTGGCCACATCTCGGTACTTCTCTACCGTGGTTCTGCTAGTTACTTTTATATCCACAATCTTTTGAAAATTATCTAAAATAGCCTCCATCAGGCCATTCATAAAGAAAATATTGGTGGTGACGGCACTGTCATATTTGAAGGGTAGCACTGCAATTGACTTACTGACG
>CAYGNU010000280.1:0-6385 GCA_964351175.1 uncultured Roseivirgaceae bacterium
AAGAACATTACAAGCATTCTGTCCTTTTCAATTTTAGTAAGTGGCATTTTCATTAAATCTTTATTTACAGAATCTAAAGCGCCTTCAAATTCCCCTACTCCCTTTAAATATTTTCTACCATACATGAACATGATTTGCCCTAGTAACATACCTATACCAGCTAAACCAAATCCATAATGCCAGCCATATTCAGAGGCAGCATAACCTGTAGCAATTGCACCAAGAAAGGCACCTACATTTATACCTACGTAAAAGATATAAAATCCTTTATCTCTTCTGTCATCACCTTGTTTATATAAACCGCCAACCATAGTCGAAATATTCGATTTTAAACCACCCACTCCGAGTATTATAAATACAATACCAGTATAAAATGCCCACATGGCATCAAATGCTAAAACAGTATGCCCGATGCACAACAATATCCCTCCATACAAGACTGTTTTCTTTTGACCTAACAATTTATCAGCAATTATTCCTCCTGGTATGGTGGCTAAATAAACGAACATAGTATACCATCCATAAAAATTGATTGTTTCCGCATTACTCCAACCCAATCCAGGATTATCTCCCATAACTGATGCGGCCAAATAAAGGGTTAAAAGTGCTCTCATTCCATAGTAGCTGAAACGCTCCCACATTTCAACAAAGAATAAAAAGTATAGACCCATCGGATGACCCCACAGGTGTTTGGCATTTGAACCGTGGTCAGGATGATCAATTGTTATTGATGACATATAGTTAAAATTTCGTTTAAAAAATACCGCTAAATCTACCATTGTTAAATTATATAAACAAATTAAGGTAAAGCTACGTGTGGACAAATTCATTGAACCTTTAAAATTTGCATTGCAAACGATTGAAATATCATTTTATACTATTACCCAAGTAATTTATTTACTAATTTTGAAATCTTATTTTCAAGTAACATATTAACAAAACATAACAGTATCATGCAGGAAATAGGCATAAAATCAGAGAATGCATCTGTAGAAGTGTTGGGAATCAAGGGTGCAACTGCTCATTGGAATTTATCTCCAGAGAAGCTTGCTAAAATAGCCGTTGACTTAGGACAAGCAACTAGAACAAACTCAGGGGCAATCTCTGTAGATACCGGTGAGTTCACTGGAAGGTCTCCTAAAGATAGATTTATTGTAAAAGATGAAATTACGGAAGATTCTGTATGGTGGGGAAATATCAACATTCCATTTGATGCTGATAAATTTGATGCCTTGTACAATAAAGTAACAGACTATCTTTCAGGAAAAGAAATATATGTTCGTGATGCATATGCTTGTGCTGATGATAATTATAGAACTAACATAAGGGTAGTTAATGAATACTCATGGTCAAATATGTTTGCTTATAACATGTTTCTTAGACCTACAGAAGAGGAAATTAAATCATTTACTCCTGATTGGACAGTAATCAATGCACCAGGTTTTATGGCGAACCCTGAAGTTGATGGAACAAGACAACACAACTTTGCTATTCTTAATTTCAAAAGAAAAATTGCGCTAATCGGAGGAACAGGTTATACTGGTGAGATTAAAAAAGGTATTTTCTCTGCCTTGAATTTCGAACTTCCACATTTGAAGGACACGCTTTCTATGCACTGTTCTGCTAATATGGGAAAAGATGGAGATACTGCCATTTTCTTCGGTTTGTCAGGCACAGGTAAAACAACATTATCAGCTGATCCAAACCGACAGCTTATTGGAGATGATGAGCACGGATGGTCGAACGAAAATACGGTATTCAACTTTGAAGGTGGCTGCTATGCAAAGGTGATTGATCTATCAGAAGAGAAGGAACCGGATATTTACCATGCTATAAGTGAAGGAGCTTTGCTAGAGAATGTGGTTATAAATAATGGTGAGGTTGACTACACCAATAGCTCAAAAACTGAAAATACTAGAGTAAGTTACCCAATTGATCATATCAGTAATATTGCTAAACCATCGATAGGAAAAAACCCAACTAATATATTTTTCTTAACCTGTGATGCGTATGGCGTACTGCCTCCAATATCAAAACTTACTCCTGGACAAGCAGCTTTCCATTTTATTTCTGGTTATACTGCAAAAGTAGCTGGAACAGAAGCAGGTATTACAGAACCTGTTACTGCATTTTCAGCATGTTTTGGCGCACCTTTTATGCCATTACACCCAACTAAATATGCAGAAATGCTGAGTAAAAAAATGCAAGATGCAGGTGTAAATGTATGGTTAATCAACACTGGTTGGACTGGTGGACCTTACGGTAAAGGATCGAGAATGAAACTATCTTACACTAGAGCAATGATTACAGCTGCTTTAAATGGAGAATTGAATAATGTCGCCTACAATAACCACACTGTGTTCCATGTGGCAATGCCATCTTCTTGCCCTGGAGTACCGACTGAGGTTCTAAGTCCAAAGGGAACCTGGAATGATGATGATGGATATTATAAAAAGGCAAATCAACTGGCTGAGGCCTTTAACAAAAATTTCGAAAAGTATGTGGAATATGCCAATGAAGATATTATGGCTGCAGCTCCTAAAGCAAAGGAGCATGTTTCATAATTAGATAGTTAAGTAGTTTTAAGTTAAGTAAAGAAGCCCGCTCTCAATAAGAGCGGGCTTCTTTACTTAACTACTATTATTTTTCTAATACTTATCCGAACAACGCCCCAGCTATAGTAGCAGTCATCATGGTAGCCAATGTAGCGGCAAAAAGTGCGCGCATTCCTAATCTCGAAAGGTCACCTTGTCTACTCGGAGCCATTACCCCTATTCCTCCAACCTGAATGGCGATAGAGCTAAAATTAGCAAAGCCGCACAAGGCATAGGTCGCAATCACTATTGATTTTTCGCTTAACCCTCCAGCCATCTTCATATCAGCAAGACTCAAATAGGCTACAAATTCGTTAATCACAATCTTTTGCCCGAGTAAACTTCCTACAGATATGGTTTCAGCCCATTCTACACCCATTACAAATGCAAAGAGTCTAAATACCTGACCTAATATATATTCCAAAGAAAAGCCAGTAAAAACTCCTCCTGTGCTATTTATAACAAATTCATTCAAACCTGTCCAGCTTCCGATTCCATCTACCAAGACCCAGTTAACCGCATATATAATTGCAATAAAAGCCAGTAACATAGCTGCAATATTAATAGCTAATTTGACACCTTCAGATGCGCCATGTGCCAAAGCATCAATAAGATTAACACCCATGCTGTCCTTAGAGACATTTAGATTAGAATCGATAGCTTCCTTATTGGTTTCTGGAATAACCATTTTAGCTATAACAATGGCTGCAGGAGCATTCATAATAGAAGCACTCAATAAGTAGGCTGCATATTTAGAACGTTCTACTGGATCATCTCCACCTAAAAAGGCAACATATCCTGCCAAGACTCCTCCAGCAATAGTAGCCATACCACCAGTCATCAAACACATCAATTCTGAGGTAGTCATTGTTTTAACAAAAGGCCTAACCAATAATGGTGCTTCCGTCTGACCTAGAAAGATATTGCCAGCCGCTGATAAACTCTCTGCACCTGACAATCTCATGGTTTTGGCCATTACCCAAGCAATACCGTAAACAACTTTTTGCAGCACTCCTAGATAGTACAATCCTGTAGAAACGGTGGAAAAGAAAATAACTGTTGGTAATACTTGAAATGCAAAGATGAAACCTAATTTATCGGTGGCCAGATCACCAAATAGAAATTGAGCGCCATCAGTGGAAAAGCTCAAGAATTTGACAAAAACATTACTGACCCAATCGAATCCTACTTCTACAAACTCAACCTTGGTAATTAAAATACCGAAGACCAGCTGTAACAGAATACCTATTCCAACCAATCTCCAGTCAATTGCCTTTTTGTTACTAGAAAATAGATACGCTATACCTATTAACACTGCAAGACCAAACAAACCTCTAATGTAATCCATTGATTTTGGGCATAAAAATGGGCTGATAAGCAACTTATCAGCCCTATTTATCTACTATTAATTTCTCCTACTTAGTTCGTCTCTGATCTTAGCAGCTTTTTCGTAATCCTCGTTATCTATAGCCTCATTAAGTAACTCATTGAGCTTGTCTACAGACATATCTTTGAAACCACTACTTCCACTACTCTTCTCGGCTTCCTTTTTTTCCTTTTTAACAGTAGACTTTAATTCACTTTTGATTTCACTGATATCATCATTCTCATCAGTAAGAACTATTCCTGCCTCAGCCAAGATCGTCTCATAGGTATAAATTGGGGCATCAAAACGCAGACCGATGGCAATTGCATCAGAAGGTCTTGCATCAATCTCAACTTTTTCACCATTTCCTCCGCAAACTATCTTAGCAAAGAAAACACCTTCCTTTAGGTCTGAGATAATAATCTCTTCAACTTTGTAAGAAAAGTTATGAGCAAATGATTTAAACAAATCATGAGTCATTGGCCTGTTAGGTATTATTTTCTCAATTTCAATAGCAATAGCCTGAGCCTCAAACATGCCAATAATAATAGGCAATCTTCGACTACCTTCGGTTTCTCCAAGTACCAATGCAAATGAGCCTGACTGTGATTGACTAGAAGAAAGTCCTAATATTTCTAAGCGTATCTTATCCACAAATCTCTACTTCGCTGCCTTAATGGCTTCTGTTAATTTAGGAATAACCTCAAAAGCATCTCCAACTATACCATAGTCTGCTGCCTTAAAAAAGGGCGCTTCAGGGTCTTTATTTATTACCACAATATTTTTAGATGAATTAACTCCTGCTAAATGCTGAATAGCTCCGGAAATACCCACGGCAATATACAGTTGCGGACTAACTTTTACTCCAGTTTGTCCTACGTGCTCATGATGTGGTCTCCAACCCATGTCTGAGACAGGCTTACTACAACCTGTACCTGCACCCAGCGCTTTGGCTAAGTCTTCTAGCATACCCCAATTTTCAGGACCTTTCATTCCTCTGCCACCTGAAACAACAATTTCAGCTTCCGGCAATAAAATATCACCAGTCGCTTTTTCAGTAGAAGTTATATTTGTTGCAAAATCAGCATCTACAAAATTACCGATAAACTCTTCAACAGAAGCCGTGCCTCCTGTTTCTTTAATCTCTGCGGCATTTTTCTTAATTGCCAATATCTTTTTTGCTTTTGTTAATTCAACCATGGCAAAAGCTTTACCAGTATAAATGCTTCGTCTGACTTTAAATGCACCACTAGTATCTGGTAACTCCGTCACGTTAGAAACCAAACTTGCATCGGCTTTAACAGCAACTCTCGCAGAAACTGGATTTCCCAGAGACGAGTTCGCTAATACTAGAACATCTGCACCTGTAATCGACATAGCCTGAGCAATACCTGAAGCATACGCCTGAATTACTCCTTTGTTAAACCTTTCGTCTTTTACGTGCAATACTTTTGACGCTCCAAAATTACCTAATCCTTGTAATTCAGCATCAGAAACCTCAGTTCCAAAAGCAATTGCAGTTACATCACCACCCATGGCATTAGCATAGGCAACAGCCTCAAGTGATGTCTTTTTTATTTGTCCTTCCGCACTTTCAACGAAAACTAATATTGATGACATATTCTTAATTTCTTTGTGAATAATATAGATTAAATGATCTTGGCATCATTTTTAAGTAAATCAACCAACTCGGCAACGTTATCTGCGTCAACCATTTTTACAGCCCCTTTGGCTGGTGGCAACTCATATTTATCAAGGTTTGTTCCTGATTGATTTTGAGATGGCTCAACTACATTCAAGGGCTTAGTTCTGGCTGACATGATGCCTCTCATGTTAGGTATTTTCCATTCAGCAATTGGCTCCTGACATCCTGCTACTAAAGGCATTTTAACTTCTAGTGTTTCTTTACCACCTTCGATCTCTCTAGCCATTTTTGCAGTATCTCCATCAACGTCCAATGTCATAACCGGAGAAATAGAAGGGATACCCAAAATTTCACCTACCATTCCATGAACCATGCCTCCATTAAAATCGATAGATTCGCGGCCCATTAATATTAAATCATAACCAGCATCTTTCGCTACATGAGCTATTTCGGAAGCGACAAATAAAGAATCCGTAGGCTCAGCATTTATTCTAATAGCTTCATCTGCTCCTATAGCTAGTGCCTTACGCAAAGTTGGTTCTGTTTCAGCACCGCCAACATTCAATACAGTAATACTTCCCCCTGACTGCTCCTTTAATTCAACCGCTCTGGCCAAGGCGTAATCATCATAGGGTCCGATGATAAACTGAACACCGTTAGCATCAAATTTTTTATCACCATCTGTGAATGCAATGCGCGATGTTGTGTCTGGCACATGGGTTATACAAACTAATATTTTCATTTAAATTTTATGGATTTAAAATGTTGTAAATTAACCTT